>NZ_JBMOVV010000010.1:0-99206 GCF_049472135.1 Arcobacter pernae | reverse complement strand
GAGTTAAAACTCTATGCTCAGTAAAATGAGAAGGTTTTCAGGCTCCCGTATCAGGGTAAATCTTTTTAATCTCAAAAAGGATTTATTATGAGAATTAATACAAATGTAGCTGCTATGCAAGCTATGGAATCAAACTCAAATACTAACAAAGTACTTGGTACTTCTTTAGAAAAATTAAGTTCAGGTCTTAGAATTAATAAAGCTAGTGATGATGCTTCTGGTTTATCTATTGCTGATAAATTAAGAACTCAAGCAAGTGGTACTGGTCAAGCTATTTCAAATGGTAATTCTGCTATTGCTTTAACTCAAATTGCTGATAAAGCTATGGCTGAGCAATCTAATATTTTAGATATCGTTAAAACTAAATTAATTCAAGCTGCTACTGCTACTACTTCTACTGCTGGTAGACAAGCTATTGCAAAAGACTTATCTAAATTACTTGACCAATTAGATAATATTGCACAACAAACTAACTACAATGGTATTCAACTTTTACAAGGTGATACTACTTTTAGAACTGGGGCTACAGCTGCTTCTCACACTTTCCAAATGGGTGACAAAGCTGCTAATACTATTTCTACAGGTAATAGTGTTCAAGCGAATACTACAGGTCTTAGTTTAGGTGGATTAGTGGGTGTTGTTAGTGCTGGTGTAATTAGTATGGGTTCTACTAGTGTAATTGCACAAACTGGTGCTAGAAATGCTATGGCTCAAGTTGATAAAGCGTTAGATAGACTAAATGGATGGAGAGCTGACTTCGGTTCTACTCAAAACCAATTAGAGTCTGCGGTTAGAAACTTAAGTACACAACAAACAAACATTAAAAATGCAGAATCTGTTATTAGAGATGTTGATTATGCTCAAGAAAGTGCAAACTTCAACAAACAAAACATCATTGCGCAAGCAGGAACTTATGCATTAAGTCAAGCAAATGCAATGCAACAAAACGTAACTAGATTACTTCAATAAAACCATTAAATGATAAAAGGTTTAACTTATCCTTTTATCATTTTCAACAATAATATGTTCTAAATAGCCTTTATATTTATTTAATAACTCTGTTAAAATCTCAGCCCAAACTTTAATTACTTTTTTAATATTTACTTTGTCTTTTTTGTCTTTTATTAAAATACAATAAGATATATATGGATTGAAAGCTAAAGTATAAGTAACATAAATCTCTTTTAAATAGTTGATTTTATTTTCTGGACTCATTAAATATACAAATATCTCATTTGCAAAAATATTGAATTCATCATAAGTTTTTAAGTTACCAATTTCTTTAAGTTTTTCTAGAATTTCATCAACCATACCGATATGAATATTTAAACTTTTTAAATCTCTTTTTGATAAATTATGAGCAACTATAGATTCTAAATCTTCAGTTATTAATTCTTTTAAACTTTCTTTATCTAATTTTTCAAAATTATTTGTGTTTACATCTGCACTTCTTAAAGGTATTGTGTTTTCAATAAATGCTCCATGATTACTTAGGTTATATGTATCTACACTATTTAATTTTGTTTGACCAATATAGAATCTTAGTGAACCATAAAATTGTCTACTCGTTAAAACTTCTTTTTGAAAATTACCTCTAATTTTGATTACATCATCTTTAAAAGAGTAGTTTTCATTAACTTCTAGCTTATTAAGATCTTCAATGTCTAATTTTTTATTGTACTTATAATTAGAAGAGTGAGTTGAGCCTGTATCTTGATTTAATGCTAAGTCTAGCCCTAACAAGTAAATCTCTTTTACATTTATAAATCTAGAAATTATAGAGTAAGTTAATTCACCAACAGAGTTTCCTGTTAAAGCTTTATGTCCAAACTGAACTGAACCTAATACTTCATATACATACAATCTACTCATGTTAGAAAGTTTTTCTAATACATTTTTAGCTGTATTAATAGAAGCTAAAATAATAGTATCTTTTAGAAGAACTTCTAATTCTGGATTACTAAATAGTTGAATATCTACATAATGCTGAGGGTCTAGAGTAGTTATAATATCTGGTTTTACTTTATTTTCTAGCAAAATATTTAAAGTTGCTGCCATTGTTACAATGATAAATTTATCTTGATTTTCACAAACCCATTCTATATTATCATTAAGAGAAGGTCCCGCACCTAAATATAAAACTGGTTTATTCTCAAAAGCTTTTAGTTCAAGGTTCTCTCTTAATGATAAAGTTTTATATTTAAAGAAATTCTCTGATAAGTTATAAACAACATTATCTAAGTTCATATAGTAGTTAAAAGACATAGGACTTACTGATAATACCCTATCGATTATTCTATCAAAATAGTTTTGCACATCATGGTTAGTTGTATAAAATTTTAAAACAGAGTTATTATAAACATCCATATTATAAAAATCAAGTACTTTTCCTAATAATACATTATCATCATCCATAATAGAAAAAATCACATTTCTACCTTCTATAGCTAAAGCACTATAATCACATACAAATAAAGACAATCTAAAAATCTCCAAATTATTTTCACAAACGAAAAATGTCTTAGCATTGATTTTCTTCATAATCTTAGGAATATGTCTACCAAGCAATGTACCAATAAACATAAATTTATCAATTTTGTTTATTCTTCTATTTTCTCTATCAATTTTATAATCTAATTCTTCTTTTATTTTAAATAAGTCATTCATCAGTTTTTTACCAGCAACTGAATAAACTCCTTCATCCCCTTCTAGACTAAAATCACCATCATTATCATGATTATAAAACCCTTGATTTAAAGTATTAATACTATTCTTCAAATCAAAATTAGTTTGTACAACAGCTTTATTATTAAATTTCTTTGGTTTTCTATCGTATAAGTATTTGTCTTTTTCATTATCATAAATATCGAAGTCTCCAGACTCTTCAATAAACTCTAAAAAATATCTCTCTTTATAAGAACCCTCACCTATTAAATTACCAAGATGTGTAACTCTAATAAATAATTCATTATCAAACTCAGATAAAAATAATAAATTTAAATGATAGGTATCCATCATTGCTTTTTGTAGTTGTTCTTCTGCAGACAAACCCATATTTTAGTCCTTTTTTAAATATTAATTATTATACTAAGATTTTATTAAATAAGGGTATAATAATAACCATGCAAGAACTACAAGAAACAATAATTCAGATTTATCAAAAAAATATAATTTTTCTAAAAAAGAACTACTTTGAGATTTATAAAAAAATAGAAGATTTAGAAAAAAATCTTCTAGAAACTTATCATCTTGATTTTATTGATAACCACTTTGAGTTAGTTCATCAAGATAAAAAAATATATAATTGTGACCCTTTTTATGATGCCCAATACAGAGCTAAAAATATCTATAACAATGAAAATATAATTTCATTAATTGATCCAAATAAAACTCTTGTATCCTATGGGGATATAGATGAAGAAGTAGAAACATCTGAATTTATAAATGAGTATGTAGAGCAATTAAAAAATATTGAAATACCAAAAGAACAAAGTAATAAATTTATATTCTTAGGTACTTTGCTTGGTGTTCATTTAAATGATATCCATAGAGTTTTAAACTCAAAAGTTTATTTAATTATAGAGCCAAATATAGAGATTTTCAGACTATCTTTATTCCTTACTGATTATGAAGAAATTGCTCAAAACAGTCAAATATTTTTTAGTATTTCACAAAATGAAGAAGAACTTAAAAACTGCATTATTAACTTCCTAAAATATAAATCTATTTACAACAACTTTATTAGATTTGAGCTTGCAAGCCCTAATGAACTTGATTTAGTTTCAAAAGTAAGTGAGATATTAACTTTAGAAAATAAAATAAGATACCCTTTTGCAGAATATATCTATAGTTTAAAAAGAGGTTTTTATTACCTAAGAAACAACCAAAATGGTATTCTAAAAACTACAATAAAAAAAGATTTTTTACAAGAAAAACCTATCTTATTTTTAGCAGCAGGACCTTCTTTAGATAAAAATGTTGACTTTATAAAAGAGTGTAAAGATAGATTTATCATAGTTGCAGCTGCTGCTATTTTGAAATTTTTAGAAAGTCATCAAATACACCCCGATATTATAATCTCAATTGATGCAGGGGAAACAACAGTTAGAAACCAATTTGATGTAAACAAAGAGTTTTTTAAAGACTCTTTAATTATTAGTTCAATTAAAACTGACCCAAAAATATATGAAGAAATAAACAATAATAATGTATTTTTTATTCAGACATCTATTGAGTTTTTAATAAATACAGGGCTACTTCCTGGAGTTACAGTTGGAGATATTGGTTTAAAGATTTTACTTACTCTTGGGGCAAAAGAGATCTATTTATTAGGATTAGATGCAGCTATTGATGAAAAAACTGGAGAAACACACTTCTCTTCATACTATTACAATAAAGAGATTCAAAAAGAAGAAAAGAACAACTATAAAAATTATTTAGTAGATGTAAAAGGAAACTTCACAGAAAGTGTTAAAACTACTTTACTTTATAAAGATATGATTGAAAGTATAAATGAAATAAAAGAGAATTTAATCAAAAGCTCTTCTATATACAACCTATCTAAAGGGGCTTACTTTAATAATACAAAACCTTTAAAGCTTTTAGATATAAATATTAGTAATTTCAAAAAGTTTGATAAAGACTCTTATATTAAGTCTTTAATAAATCAATTAAAAACTATCACAAGAAAAGAACTTGAAAAAATTGATATAAATGAAATAAAAAAAGAGAATAAAGTAATCAAAAGACTAAAAACATCTAAAAATATAGAAAAAGATTTTGAGAAATTAAAAAGCAATTTCCCAACATCTTTTGTTATTCAAATATTAGATGAATTTTTTCTTCTTACAAATCCTTATAGTTTTTACCTTGAAAATGAAAGTATTCAACTTTCACAAATAAATAGAATTTTAAATACCTTCGAGGAGATTTATAACTAAGACTATTTTCTTACATATAGTCTTAGTTGAGAATGGAAATTATCTTCAGTTTTAAATCCAAAGATTTCACTATCACTTGCTTTTAATTCATATTCAGGTAAAAAAGTATCATAGTCATCACCTAAGATTGGTGTTTCTACACCATAAATTGTATCTTCATCTCTTTTTTTCTTACCCTCTTGAATATTTCTAAGTAATATAAATTGTGGAGCTAAGTCTCTAATATATTTACAATAGTTATTTACAACATCTGGCTCCATTTCTTGGAAGGAAATAAAGTTTACAAATAAATCAATTTTACCTTTTAGCTTCTCAATCTGCCAAGAACATAGATTTACAGCTTTATAACTCTGTTTTAGTTTATCAATCTCTAAAACCTCTTCTTTATATAAATCACCATAATCAGCAATATTTTCTTTACCAAATACTTCTTTTAAATAGTACGAAGAAACAAAAGAAACAGGAGGAATATCTGCATTTATATAAAAAATATCATTTCTTTCATCACCAAGTAAAATTTCGCCTAAAGTACCAAATCCACCACCTATTTCCATAACGTTTTTAATAGTTGATGAATCGACATGTTTCTTTAAGAAATTTAGTCCTAACAAATAGTTTAGAAATGACCGAGAGAAGTTTCTATTATCAAAGTTAAATTGCTCTAAAGGCTGTCCAACATTACTTTCTGATACTTTACTTGTATAAGGAGAAGATTCTATATTACTTGCTTTAAGAACTCTATAATCACTAAAAGCTTGAAGTTTGCCAGACAATAAAAAATCAAATCTTGTATTAGACTTTACATCACTCGTAGCTTTTTTTAACTCTTCTTTTGTTTTATTATATAAATTCTCATTTTCATAATATTCGGCATAAGAATAATTAGGAACAAAAAAACCTCTTGTAGTTTTTAAAGAACGAAAGTTTTCAACACCTTGCTCTTTAAGCTCCTTTACTATTACTTTTGACCCCTCTTCCCAAAATGTAGTTGGTTTATATACTTCTTTTTGTTTAGACATATCCTCAAACATTAAATCTAATAAATTCATATTATTCTTTTGCATTTTTTCTCCCGTTTACTATAAATCACTTAGTTTTAAAGCTTCACCAAATGAATAATCTTTTTTAGCTTTTTTACCTAAAATATCATTTAGGTATTTTGGATGCAACCCAAGTCCTGGTCTTACACTTCTAATATTCTCTTCAGTAAATATCTCATCTTTTTTTATATCTTTTGAAACATATAAACTTCTACTAAAAGTTCTACTTTTCTTTCTTTTCTCAGTCAAACTATAATCAACTTTACCTAATAGTTTTTCTGTATTTCTAATATCTTTAATCATCTGCTCAAATTCAGCTTTTTCCATAGAAAATTCTGAATCAGGACCACCAATAGATTTATCTAATATAAAATGCTTTTCAATTACTTTTGCACCAAGAGTAGTAGCAACAATCGGAGCTGTTGAACCTATTGTATGATCAGAAAACCCAGATATAACATCAAAAGTTTGAGCTAAGTTAGGAATTGTTAATAAATTGGCTTCTTCCAAAGGAGCAGGATATGCACTTGTACATTTAAGTAAAACAATATCATTATTCCCTACTCTTCTACAAATATCTACAGCATCTTGTACCTCATCAATTGTGGCAATCCCTGTTGATATAATAATTGGCTTCATTTTAGAGGCAACATATTCAATCAACTCATAATCTGTTATTTCAAAAGAGGCTATTTTATAAGCTGGAGCATCTAAACTCTCCAGTAAATCTACTGCACTTTTATCAAATGGTGAAGAAAAAATTATAATACCAAGTTCTTTTGCATAATCAAAAAGTTGTTTATGCCATTCCCAAGGAGTGTAAGCCTCTTGATATAAATCGTATAAATACTTTCCATCCCATAATGTATCTTGAGATATTTTGAAGTCATCTTTTTTACAGTTTAAAGTAATAGTATCTGCTGTATAGGTTTGCAGTTTTATAGCATTTGCACCTATTTCTTTTGCTGCTTTGATTGTATCAAGTGCATTTTGTAAACTACCATTATGATTTGCACTTAACTCAGCGATAATAAACACGCCATCTTTTTTTAAATCAAAATTAGCTATTTTCATAATTTGTTCCTTTCAAAATTATCTCTAGTGAATTTTTAAAACCATAATTCAAAAGCAAATCAAATATACCAATATAAGGAATAAAATCTTTTCCTAATTGTTTATATTCAGGGTGTAAATAGTGTTGATACATTACACTTATATTCTCTTCTTTAAATTTACTTTCTTCACTATTTAAATACTCTTTTGCTGCCAAAGGCGAATAGTAAACATCAGCTCTTACTTGTTTACATAGTCCTAAAACTAGCATAGCTTTTTTATCTTCAATAAACTCTAAAGAAGATGCTTTTATAAAAGGTGTATTAATTCCTATTTTTTTACAAATTTGTTTAATAATGTTTATATTAAAGTCACATAAACTTCTAGTCTCATTATTTAATAAATCTTCTAAAAAAGGATAAACTTCATCAAAATATTCAGCTTTTTTATACTCTTGAACTATTGTTTTTAAAAGTTTTTTTCTAAGTAGAGGAAAGTTTTTATTAATATTTACATCTTTAATTAGTAAATCAAATTTTGAACTTGATTTTTCTATTGGTATAGATACTAAATACTCTTTATTTCCAACTTTTAATTTATTTCTTGTTTGCCAACTTTGTTGATTTAATTGTACAGTATCTAAAAAAATAAATTTATCTACTTTATTAATTAAATCAAAATATCCCAACCAAGGATTAAAAGTTGGTTGCATAATTGCAATACTATTCAATGTCGCCCCATATAGCAATATCTGAGTTTAAAATAGTCTCACCATTTTGACAATTTTGATTGTCTAAATGATTAATTGAGAAATTTGAAAGATTTAAATATTTTCTTAAAATATCTATTAATTCATACTCTTGATAACAAGTACAAATTGCACCTTCTTCTCCTGTTATATTATTTTGCATTAAATAACTATCTTCAGCTACTTTCTTTCCTAATCCATATCTATAATCTTTTCTAGTTCTTGTTCTTAAAAAGAACTTTGCACCTTTTTTAAAGATATTATTTTCAACACTTATTTCAAGAAACTTTATAAAATCCTCTTTTGAAATATAAGAGATTACATTTGGTATCATAAAAACATCTACTTCCAAGTCTTTATTATTTTGTACAAAACTAATCATATCATCACTATAAAAAGTGAAACTTCCTTCTGATTCATAGATATTTTCAAAATTATATTTAGCATTTTTTATATTTATTTCATTTATATCAACACCATATGTATCATAATCATATTGGTAAAATAAAGAAAGATTATTTCCATTTGAACAACCAAACTCTAAAACTTTACCTTTAGATTCAAAAAGTCTCTCTTTAAAAAAATACTTAATCATATACTCGTCAGGATATTTTAATCCCTTAATATCTTTAATTGTCATTTAGAAATCCTTTCACTTTTAAATATAAATCTTTTTTAATATCACTCTCAAAAAATAAATCTTTTTTCGACAATATACCTAATAAAGTAAGATTTTCTAGATTCTTATCTAAAATACTATCTCTTACTTTATCCATTGTTTCAATATTATCTTTTGATAATAAAGGAAAACCATAATCAAGTATTTCAGTTTTTGCAAATTTAACTTTACAATCTTTTGCTAAAACTTTAAAAGTTGATAATTCTTTTATAGCTGTTTTTGTAATTTTTTCAACATCTTGTAACTCTTCTTGAGAAACTAACATTTCTATACTTACAGGATATAAACCATTTCTCTTTGCTCCACTACAATAGTTTATATAATTATCAACTCTAAATGTTTTGTATTTTTTATCATAGTTGTAAAAATAGCTTAAATCTCCTATCTTTAGCTTTTTTGATAATAGTAAATTAGTTATTACTGTTTTAGGAGGCTTCTGGAATTTTAAATTTTCTAATTTTATATTTAATAAACTTTTTAGAATCAAATGTCCTGCTGTCCAAAATAGATGCTCTACATTTTTAATAGAACTATTAGATAAAACTACTTCGCTGATTTTATTACCTTCAAGTTTTATATCCTTTACCTCATCTTCAAGATAAATATTTACACCTTTTTCTTCAAGCCGTTTTTTTAAGGCATCTATAACTCTATATATTCCATATTTTTTAGGATAATAAGCCTTCTTTTCACCTAAAATATCTGAACCTAGATTTTGTTGTACAGGATACGACAAAATTGAACTAAGCTGTTTTGTAGGTAATAAATCTTTCATTATCTTCTCATCAAATAGTCCTACTCTTACAAATGGTGTTAAAAACATAGCCATATAATCCATATCTTTTGGATGAACATTATATAAAGCTTTAAATGTAGGAACAATTGCCTCTTTTGTGATCTTTTTACCAAATAAAGATTTTGCATAAGCATAAGCTGTGCTCTTCTTTATTGTTTTTGTTTTTTCAAAGTTTTTAAGAAAATCAATTCTTAATTCATCAATATTTTTTCTATGTCTTAAATCTATAAAAGGTGAGTTCTTTTGTAATTTTCCATCAAAATATATTCCAGTCAATGCTCTTTTTTGACCATTTATTGCTGATGATACTTGCCATTCATCTTTAGGTAATAAAGCCCTTAAAATATTATCTAACTCTTCAATTCCCGTTTCTAAAATATTATGAGCTCCATAATCAAATTTTCCATTTTTCCCATAATCAAAACATTTTAATAATCCACCAAGTTTATCACTTCTTTCTACTAAATGTATATTAAAGTTCTCATTTTCAGATAATAAAGAAGCAGATAATAAACCTGCTATTCCTCCACCTACTATTACTATATCTTTTTTCATGGTATCACCTTTTATTTAAAGATTAAACTTCTTTTATAGATTTTTTTATAATTTTTAATAAGGAAATCTAAATTATTTTTAAACTCTCTTTTCTTAAACTTTTTTAGTACAAGTAATCTTTTTTCTCTCAAGAACTCATACATAAATTTCTGATTTTTCGCAGTTTTTACTGCAATAAATGGAAGCTTCATATACATTACTTCATTTAAAGTCACACTTGGGGTAATTATTGCAAAATCATTTTTACTCATAAGTTTTGCAACTTCCAAAGAGTTTACATGTAAAGTAATACTCTTTTTATTTTGTATATACTTCTCTAAATCTTTTAAATTTGCATTTGATGTTGTTGTAACAACATCTATTTTAAAATCACTCTTGGATTCTAACAATGCTTCTAATATTTTTATATTTATAAAAGAGTGATCTGTTCCACCAATCATTACTAAAACTCTATTTAACTTTTTAGTTTTTGAATACTTTACTTTCTTACTCTTTGTAAATTCATCTCTTAATAAAGTAAATTTACTTCCACATTTTAATTTACAAAACTTTGGAACCTTATTCTTATACTTACTTTTTTTTGCACTAATATTATGATTTAATAAAATGTCGCAATAGTGTTTCTCATAAGTATCATCAAAACATAATAGTTTAATATCCAGTTTCTGTTTTATACTTTTTTCATATTTATAGTCAAATTCATAACTATCAAGAACTATTAAATCAATATTATTTACTTTACAAGCATCTATTAATTCTTCAACATTCTGATTTTTTAATATTAATAATTCAAAACCCTTTTCAAGAATTAAATTATTTGCATTTCCTTTTAACTCTTCACAAGCAAATATTACTCGATTATTTTTCTTTTTATATTTGTTTGCAAGAACTAAACATCTGCTAAGATGTCCTAATCCTATAGAACTTGATGAGTTAACCCTTATTAGAATATTCATACTTTTTTCTGCTTTACTTTACTATTAATCTGCACTAGCTCATCATTTTTCTCTAATAAATCAATTAACTGTTCATATGAAAAATCTGTTTTATTATCAAACTTTTCATATATCTGTTTTATTAACTTATAATCATCTTCTTCATCTAAAGTTATTCTAAACCTTGAATCATCATTTCTATTTTTGTATTCTAAAATATTCAGTTTATCTTTGATTGTTGTATGCATATATACTGTTACATGCTCTTTTTGAGTATCTGTAGTTGCATTTTTATTGGCTTCATCAAGTAGTTTAAATCTAAATACTTCAACATCTATTCCCCTTGGGAAACCAGTTTCATCTCCACAAGTTAGATAATCAATAGATGAATTTTTAAAAGTATCTATACAAGATTTTAATATGTCTTTATCTAATAAAGGACAATCAGATGTTAATCTAACAACAATATCATTTTCTTTTGCTTTATATTTTAAAGCTGCTTCATAAAATCTGCTTAAAACATTATTTGTATCACCCTCGTAATATTTTAAATCTAATTTTGAACAAATATCAACTATTGGTTTTTGTGTTCCATCATTAGTAGTAGCAATGATTATATTATCTTTGAACTCTTTTATTCTATCTAGCATTACTTCTAATACTGTTTTATTACATAAAGGAAGCATTACCTTTTCAGGCAATCTTGTGCTTGTCATTCTAGCTTGAATAATTATAAATACTCTATCTTCCATTTAAAATCTCAATTATAGTTTTTAGAACATAATCTTGCTCTTCAAATTGAAGTTTAGGATAAATAGGTAAAGATACTGCCTTTTCATAATAATCATCCATTAAAGGAGTACTTTCATTGCCATATCCCAAATTTTTATAGTATGGCTGTTTATTAATAGGAATATAATGAAATTGTAAGAAAATAGATTTCTCTCTTAATTTTAAGAATAGCTCTTTTTTGGTAACTGCAAATTTTGAGAAATCAATTTTGACTACATATAAGTGATAAGATGATTCTTCTGTATAGCTATATAAAGGTTCAATATTTTCAGTATCTTTAAGTAGTTCATCATATCTTTTAGCTAAAACTCTTCTTTTTTCAATAAAGCTATCAACTTTTTTTATTTGAGATATTCCTAAAGCACAAGCTATATCAGTAAGCCTATAATTGAAACCTAACTCATTCATATCATAATGCCAAGGTGCAATATCACCTCTTGAATTCATTCCATGATTTCTTAATAATAATACTTTCTCATAAATCGCTTTATTATTTGTTAATACAGCCCCACCTTCACCTGAGGTAAACTGTTTTACAGGATGAAAAGAGAATATTGAAACATCAGAGTTAACACAAGACCCAGCTTTAATCCCTTGATTTACTGCACCTATTGAATGTGCGCAATCTTCAAGAATTTTAATATTATACTTTTTTCTTAAATAGTTTAATTTTTCTTGATTTACAGGGTTTCCAGAGAAGTGAACAACATAAATTGCTTTTATTAAAGAATCTTTTTTTAATTCTTCTTCACAAAGCTCTAAGTCAATATTTCCATCTTTTTGAATATCAACGAAAATAGGTTTAGCTTTAGCATAAAGAATAGAGTTTGAAGTTGCTAAAAAAGAGTTTGGGGTTGTTAATACTTTAGAGTTTTCTTCTAGTAAAACTAAAGAAGATAAATGTAAAGCAGCTGTTGCATTTGAAACAACTACACAGTACTTTGCACCAGTATAATTACATAAAGCATCTTCAAACTCTTTAACTTTTGGACCTGTTGTTAAAAAGTCACTTTTAAGTACTTCTACAACAGCACTTATATCATCTTCTTCTATAGTTTGTTTTCCATATGGAATAATATTCATTTTATATATCTTTTAAAAGCTCTAAAAACTCTTCTTTATTAAGCCATTTGTCATTGTTACCTGAGTTATACTCAAATCCTTGTTTTACATGAGTACCTTTTTCTCCAAGAAGATTTGTTTCATAGTTCTTATCACTAGTAAACTTTATTGTTGGAGTTATTACATAATGGTCTTCAAACTCATAAGTTAAGTGAGAATCATCAGCAGGACACATAATCTCATGAAGCTTCTCTCCTGGTCTTATACCTATAATTTTATGAGGTAAATTAGGAGCTATGAATTTTGCTAAATCTACTATTTTTAGTGATGGAATTTTTGGTACGAAAATCTCTCCACCTTGCATTCTTTCAAAGTTTTTAAGTACAAAATCTACTCCATCTTGAAGAGTAATCATAAATCTTGTCATTTTTTCATCAGTAATAGGTAACTCTTTTTCACCATTGTCTATAAGCTTTTGAAAGTATGGAATTACAGAGCCTCTACTACATAAAACATTTCCATATCTAACAACTGAGAATTTAATATCTTGTTCACCAACTAAATTATTTGCAGCAACAAAAAGTTTATCACTTGCAAGTTTAGTAGCTCCATATAAATTCACTGGGTTTGCAGCTTTATCTGTAGATAATGCTATTACTTTTTTAACCCCATTGTCTAAAGCAGCATCAATTACATTTTGAGCCCCATTTATATTAGTTTTAATACATTCCATTGGATTATATTCCGCAATTGGAACATGCTTAAGTGCTGCTGCGTGTATTACATAATCAACATCTTTAAACGCTTTTTTCAATCTATTTGCATCTCTTACATCGCCAATAAAATATCTCATACAAGGATCGTTAAACTCTTGTGCCATTTCATACTGTTTTAACTCGTCTCTTGAGTATATAATTATTTTCTTAGGCTTATACTTCTGTAATAAAGTTTTTGTATATTTTTTACCAAAACTTCCTGTACCACCTGTAATTAGTATATTTTTACCATCAAACATTCGAGTAATCCTTGTATTCCTACTATATTATTTAGCTTAATATTGTAGCACAATAAGTTTTATTTATACCTATAAATTAGATTAAAATATACCACTACTGTAATAAAATAAAAAGTTTAAGTTCCATTTGATTATAATAAATACTATTTAAAATAGGACATTTTATGGACTTTAAAAACTTTACAAAAAACTACATAAAAGAATTAAATAATCTTCTTTTGAATCTAGATTTAGATGAATTTGACAAATTTTATGAATTAATTAAGAATTGTAGAAACAAGATTTATATAATTGGTAATGGAGGTAGTGCTTCAACTGCTTCACATATGGCAAATGATTTGTCAATTGGCCTTAAAAGAAAAGATAAACTAACACTACATGCAATCTCTCTAGCTGATAATATCGCTATTAATAGTGCTATTTCAAACGATATAGGTTATGAAAATATTTTTTATATGCAACTAAAAGACATCTTGCAGCCAGAAGATATAGTAATTGCAATTTCATGTAGTGGTAATTCTCCTAACATTATCAAAGCTGTAGAGTATGCCAAAGAGATTAACTCAACAATTGTTGGATTATCTGGATTTGATGGAGGAAAACTTAAAGAGTTATCTACAATAAAACTTCATGTAGAATCAAATAAAGGTGATTATGGTTTAGTGGAAGATATTCACTTAATATTAAATCATATACTATTTTCATATTTACAAAAAGAGAACTAATGCCCGAAGAAGAAAAAAAGCCTTTAGATACATATTTTTTTAGTCCTAAAAAAGCTCTTGAAATTGCTTCAAAACAAAATAGAGTTGAAACATCAGTTAAAGTAATTGATGCTTTACAAGTTTGTTATTATGCTAGTGAAGAGGCTATTGAAAATGCACCTTTTAACTGTATTCATGTCCCTTTAGAAAGTGTATTTGACTACTTTTCTTCTACAACAAATAGATTCCCGCAAGCTATCTCCTTTGAAGATACAGACTTTTCTATGGTTGAACAAGCTGAATTAAATGCAGCTTTTGGAGAAATTCTAGGTGCTGCACAAGAAGAAAGAAGAAAATTATCTCAATTATATGTAAAAGAGATAAAAGAAAAGCAGCTTGATTTTAAAGATGAAAAATTAAGAGTTTTTATTCCTGCATGTAGAGAAACTACAGTAATGCAATATGTTGCAAAAAATATTGCTGAAGCATTTGAAGAACTAGGATATGAAGTTTATTATCATATTCAAAGTGAATTAGAAGATTGTAATATTTTATCTTTATTTCATAATATTTGGAAGTTTAATCCTCATATTGTTGTTAATATCAATCACTTAGACAATCAGCATTTAAATGAAAAAACCTTTAACTTCGCATGGTTTCAAGACCCTATGCCTCTTATGTATGATAAGAAAAAAGAGGTTAATATGAGACCTAGAGACTTTGTATATGTGCTATTTGAAGAGTACAAAGACTTATTAGTAAAAAAAGGTGTTGAAGAAAGTAGAATAAAACATCAACCTTTTGCAACAAACCCTAAAATATTTTTTAAAGACGAGTCAGTAAAAAAAGAGAATAAAATAGTATTTTTAGGTTCTGATTACAACTTTGAAGAAGGTTCTGATTTAGATGAAGAGTTTATTAATGATGTTTACTCTCATATTGAAAACAATACCCTTTCTGAAGAGCTTATAGCTAAATACTCTAAAGAGTATGGTATTTCACATTCTCATTTCAAAACTTTTTTAATACCTTCTTTTGTAAGAAGAAGAGTTATTCTTTGGCTTTGTTCTTTAAAAGATATTGATATTGAAGTTTATGGAACAGATAAATGGCTTAACACACCAGAAGTTGCACCATTTTATAAAGGCCTTCTTCCATATGGCCCACAAATGGCTAAAGTATACAATAGTGCGAAATATGCAATTGCTGCTCATCCTATGTATAGATACCAACAAAGAGTTATAGAAATGGCTGCATGTGATTGTATCCCTATTATTTATAACTGTCCACTTGTTTGTGATATTTTCTACCATGAAGATAATATTTTATCATTCTCAACATTTGAAGAATTAAAAGAGTGTGTAGGAAAAGTTCCTCCAAAAAACTGTACACAAATTGCAGAAGATATCTCTTATAAAAAAATGGCATTATCAATCATTGATACTGTTGAACAACAAATTAAAGGCTAAACATGTCAGATCAGTACAATATAGACAGTCACAAGATGATGTATCACCCAACAAGGGTTGCTAAATGGCTTGAAGCCAAAGATGATTGGAGTTTACAAAAATCTGTTTATCCTATTTATGTGGAGATTACACCTGTAGGTTCATGTAACCATAGATGTACTTTTTGTTCTGTAGATTATATTGGATATAAAAGTATAAAACAAGATGAAGATGTTTTAAAAGAACGAATCAAAGAGATGGGAGAACTCGGTGTCAAAAGTATCATGTTTGCAGGAGAAGGTGAACCAACTTTATATAAACCTCTTCCAGAGATTCTTGATACTTGTACACAAGCTGGTATTGATACTTCTCTTACTACAAATGCTGTACCTTTTAATGAAAAGAATACTGAAAGTTTTGTAAGAAATTGTTCTTGGATTAAAGTTAGTATTAATGCAGGAGATAGAGAAACTTACTCAAAAATTCATACAACAAAAGAATCTGATTTTGATAAAGTTGTTGAAAACTTAAGTCGAGCTGTTAAGATAAAAAAAGAGAAAAATTACTCTTGTACAATTGGTTCTCAGATGCTTCTTCTTCCTGAAAATAAACACACAGCAGTATCTTTAGCTAAAAAGATGAGAGAGATTGGAGTTGATTATCTAGTAATTAAGCCTTATACTCAAAGTTTATATGGAAAATCTAGAATCTATGAGGGTTTAACATATGAAAATATGATGGATTTAGAAAAAGAACTAGATGCACTTGAAACGAGTGATTTTAAAGTAGTGTTTAGAGCAAATACTATGAAAAAACTTGAAGAAGAGAGACAACCTTATTCTAAATGTTATTCAACACCATATTTCTGGTCATATATCATGGCTGATGGTTCTGTATATGGTTGTAGTGCTTATTTACAAAATGAAAAGTTTAATTATGGAAATATAAATACTCAAACATTCAAAGAGATTTGGGAAGGTCAGAAAAGAAAAGAAGGTGTATCTTTTATCAAAGATGAATTAGATATAACTATGTGTAGAAGAAACTGTAGAATGGATGAAGTTAATAGATATTTATGGAATCTAAAACATCCAAATCCACATGTAAACTTTATTTAGGATACCTATGCTAAATTCACAAGATATTAGACAAAAAACTATTGAACTTTCATGTAAAACAGGTGCTGGTCACCTTGCACCTTCTTTATCAACAGTTGAAATACTTACTGTTTTATTTGAAAAGTATTTAAATTTCAACAAAAATGATGCAAAAGATGAATCTAGGGATAGATTTGTTTTAAGTAAGGGTCATGGGGCTTATGCTTATTACATTATTCTAAATGAATTAGGTTTCCTACCAAACTGGGAACTTGAAAAGTTTAATACTAATGAAGCGACTATCATGGGCTGTCTTACGGAAAACCCTGATTATATGATTGAAGCTTCTACTGGTTCATTAGGTCATGGTTTACCACTTGCAATAGGAATGGCACAATCTTTTAAAATCCAAAATAAACCAAATAAAGTTATTTGTATGATTGGTGATGGAGAGATGCAAGAAGGAAGTAATTTTGAGGCTTTAATGCTTGCATATAGATTTAAACTTGATAATCTTCTAGTAATAATAGATGCAAATGACTTACAAGCAATGGGAAGAGTTGAAGATGTAGCACTTCCAAATAATAGATTATCAAAAGTTTTAAGCTCTTTTATAGATGAAAACTATTTTGATATAAATGGACATAATGAAGAAGAGATTTCAAAATGTTTTGATAGTTTTTACAATAAACAAAATGAAAATTTTTCAATAATGTTTGCAAGAACTATAAAAGGTAAAGGTATTGACTTTATAGAACATTCAGAAAAACATCATTATAGATGTCCTACATTAGATGGTTATGTGTTAAAGGCAGAAGATGAGTAATTTAGTTTCAAAACAAGATGTAATGAAAGAAGTATACAACTACTTTGAAAGTGATGAAAAAATGGTTTTACTTGCAGGAGACATGGGTTTTGCAGTACTTGATTCATACTTTAATAATCATAAAAACAGAGCTTTTAATACAGGTATTAACGAACAAGCAACAGTAGGAATGGCTTCAGGTATGGCTATGACTGGACTTAAACCAATTATTTATTCACAAGTTCCTTTTATTACAATGAGAGCTTTTGAACAACTAAGATATGATGTAAATGAACATAATTTAAATATCAAAGTTGTAGGAGTTGGAGCAAATAACTATTTTGCTCCACTTGGAAGAAGCCACTGTATGGATGAAGATGATATAAAATTAATTTCTATTTTAAAAAATATTCTTATTATCTCTCCAACAAAAGAGAGTTTACAAGAAGATGTAAAAAAGATGTTTGAATATAATGGTCCTGTGTACATGAGGTCTTTATAATGAAATACCTCGTTTTAGGAAGCAACTCTTTTTCTGCTGGAAGTTTTATAAACTATATTTTAAATGAAGAAAAAGACTCAAAAGTTTTTGCTATAAGCAGGTCAGAAGAGTATCATAAAACACAACTAGCATATAAAAACAATGAGAGCTATTCAAATGTAAATTTTTATCAATATGATTTAAATGAAAATATAGATGATATTGTAAAATTAATTCAAGAAGAAAATATAGAATATATATTTAACTTTGCAGCACAAGGAATGGTAGCTCAAAGTTGGGAAAACCCTGAACAATGGTTTAATACAAATACACTTAGCCTAGTAAAACTTCTTGACAAAATATATAAGTTTAAATTTATCAAAAAATTTGTTCAAGTATCAACACCTGAAGTTTATGGTCCTTGTAATAATATAAAAGAGTCTATGAATTTTCATCCCTCATCACCATATGCAGCTTCAAAAGCAAGTGCAGATTTGATTTTATATAGTTATTTTGTAACTCATGGTTTTCCTATTAACTATACAAGAGCTTCAAATGTTTATGGTGCATACCAACAACTATATAGAATTATTCCTAAAACAATTTTGATGATAAAAAAAGGTGAAAAGCTACAGCTTCATGGTGGAGGAAAAGCTATAAGAAGTTTTATTCACATAGATGATGTAAGTACAGCTACACTTAAAATTGCAAAAGAAGCAAAAGCTGGTGAAATTTATCACCTAAGCGATGATAAAACTATTAGTATCTATGATTTAGTTGAACTTATTTGTAATCAAATGAATGTAGATATAAATAATCACATTGAAATAGTAGAAGATAGAGTTGGACAAGATAGTTTATACCTAATGAATAATGAAAAGTTAAAAAATGATTTAGATTTAACAATTCAAAAAAGTCTAAAAGATGGAATAAGTGAAGTTATTTCATGGATAGAATCAAACTATAACACTCTAAAAGATTTTCCAGATTACTATATACATAAAAAGTGAGAAATTCATGCAAATAAATACTGAGTTAAATGAATTTATAAACGAAGGCTATGTTGTTCAAAATTTAGAAAATACTAATTTTTTAAATAACTTTAAAGAAATCATCCTAGAAACACTGAAAGGTATTACAAACAACAAAGATATAACTCTTGAAACTTTTCACAAGTTTGTAAAAGATGATAAAGAAAAACTAGAAATCCAGTACTTAATTAGTAAAAAAATTTGGGATGAAAAACTTCATTTTAATCTTATAAAAGAGAATATTGATTTGTACTATAATATTTTTGGAAAAGATTTAGATATTCAAGCAAAACCTCATCTAAGAATTGCAAGACCTAATTGCCCTCAAGATAATATAGGTTTTCACAGAGATAGTCAATATGGAAATAAAGCTTTTGAACTATCTAACTTTTTTACATTTGTAGATCTTGATGAAAACTCTGCATTACAAGTTGAAGCAAAATCACACAAAAGAGGCACTTTACCCTATACTAAAATTGAAAGTGCTTCTGTAAAAAAAGGAAGTATGGAGAATCAATTAGGTTATTTATACGCACCAAAACTAATTGATGAGACTTTTAAGATAAATGCAAATCCCATACCCCTAAACTTTGGACAAGTTTTGATTTTAGGACTAGGTACTATTCATGGTCAAGAAACAAATAGCTCCAATACAACTAGATGGAGTATTGATATTCGAGTAAAAAATAGTTTTTCAACAAGCAATGTAAAAGAAGGCTATTATACAAACTTAACTTCAAGTATTGTAAGTAAATATGCACAAGAATACTATAAGGCTTGCAATGACTAAATGCAATATATGCCAAGGAGAATTAAATCAAATAATCTCTTCACAAAATAGTGTTTCGGTTAGTTCTGATAATAAAATCATCAAAGCTGCTTTATTTATATATGAATGTAAAGAGTGCTCGCATATTCAAAAGATTAAAGACAATCAAATTCAAAAAGTATATGAAGAGTATAAAAAAGATGACTTAGTAGAAGGACAAGACCAAACAAAGTTTATTGATGGGAAGCCATTTTTTAGAACAGATATTTTAGTATCGACTATCATCTCTTCAATGAAAGATAAAAAATCATTACTTGATATAGGTACAGGAACTGGAGTTTTTTTACTATCTTGTAATAAATATCTAAATTTAGATTTATATGCTTTTGATTTAAATACTAGGTACAAATCAAAGATAGAGGCTATAGAAAATGTAAAAAAATTTTATACAGATGACCTTAAAAAAATAGATAAAAGCTTTGATATAATAAGTTTGATTCATGTTTTTGAACATATTGAAAAACCATTAGAAGCATTAAAAGTTTTAAAAAGTAAATTAAATAAAGATGGAATAATTATCATTCAAGTTCCCTCAATAACTGAGAATCCAAATGATATACTTATTTATGACCATTATTCTCACTTTTCTAAAAAGTCTTTATTTAATCTTTTAAAAAAAGTTTTTACAAATATAGAGTTTATTAAAACTAATATAAAAAATGAAATTACTGTAATTATAAAAAATGATGATAAAAAAAGCAGTTTTACACAACAAGAAGAACAAGTAGATTTCTCTTTTTTAAATAAAGCTATAACATATTTAAATAATATAGAAAAAGAGATTTATGTTTTTGGAACAGCTCCAACAAGTACATATTATGCTTCAATTCTAAATGAACACAACAAGCTCAAAGGCTTTTTAGATGAAGACCCTCTAAAACAGAACAAAACGCATTTAGATAAAGAGATATTTCATCCAAAAGATTTAAAAGAGATTGTATGCTTCTTCCCTTTAAGTCAAAACATTTATAATGATATTAAAAAGAAGTATCCAAATATTACTTTTATCTCAATACAAGACATATAAAAAGGATTTAAAATGGGAAAAGAAATTGATTTAATGGAAAACTACCCTAAATCAAAAAGGGATTTAACAAAAAGATTAGAAGAGAAAACACCTCAAGATAGACAGCTAGCTAGAAAATTTGGTAAAGAGTTCTTTGATGGTGATAGAAGCCATGGATATGGTGGTTTTTCATACAATTCAAGATTTTGGGAACCAGTAGTTCCAACTTTTAAAGAGTATTACAACCTAGATGAAAATAGTAAGATTTTGGATATTGGTTGTGCGAAAGGTTTTATGCTTTACGACTTGAAAAGATTAATTCCAGGAATAGAAGTTCAAGGTATTGATATATCTTCTTATGCTATTGAAAACGCTAAAGAAGAAGTAAAAGAGTTTTTACAAGTAGGAGATGCAAGAAAACTACCTTTTCCTGATAATCACTTTGATTTAGTAATTTCAATTACTACTTTACATAATCTAACAAAAGAAGATATGAAAATCGCTTTAAAAGAGATTATGAGAGTTACAAAAAAAGATGCTTTTATTACTCTTGATGCATATAGAGATGATGAAGAGAAGAAAAGAATGGAAGCATGGAATTTAACAGCACTTACAATGATGCACACAAAAGAATGGGAAGAGTTCTTTAAAGAGTGTGGATATGAAGGTGACTACTACTGGTTTATTCCATAAAATGATAGATAAAAACTCTAAAATTGTTATTTCAGGGGTAAATGGCTCTGTTGGTAAACTTCTTTTTAATAAACTAGAAAAAGAAGATTTTTTAGTAGAGAAATTGGATTTAAATGACTTAAATAATAAAGATATTTTTATTCACCTAGCAGCAAAAACATCAAATACACAAGAGATATTAGACTCTAATATCTCTTATTTAAAAGAGTGTATAGAGTATTGTAAAAAGACTAATATCAAAAACTTTATTTTCTTCTCGACAATGTCAGTTTATGGAAATATAAATCAAGAAGATGTAAATGAACAAACTAGCTTTTCTAATACACCAAATATTTATGGACTTTCAAAACTACTTGGAGAAGAATTATTAAAAGAGTCAGGTTTAAATGTTTTAATTCTAAGACTTCCAGCGATACTTACAAAAAATACAACTAATACCTTTATTTATAAGTTATACGAAAAACTATCAAACAATGAAGATATAACAATTACTAACTACAATAAAACTTTTACTAACATAATAGATATAAACTCTATCTATGATTTTATTTTTACTTATGATTTTAAAAGTAAAAATGAAACTTTTGTTTTAGGAATAAAAAAAGAAAAAACTTTAAAAGAAGTAGTAGAGTTTTTAAAAAAAGAGTTAAACTCAAAATCCAATATTGTATTAAATGATAATATTTCAAACTTTTACAATATTGATAACTCAAAAGCTATAAAATATGGTTTTAAACAAAGAGATATAAAAGAAGTTTTAAAAGAATGGATAAATTTATTAAGGGCATAAAATGAAAGCAGCAGTTTTAAATAATACAAATCAACCTTTAGCTATTGAAAATATTACATTTAATGAATTACAAGAAGGTCAAGTTCTTGTAGAAATCGCATATAGTGGTGTTTGTCATTCTCAGCTTATGGAAGTTAGAGGTAAAAGAGGTGAGGACAAATGGTTACCTCATTTATTAGGTCATGAAGCAACTGGATTTGTTCGAAAAGTTGGAAATGGCGTAACTAAAGTGAAAGAAGGTGACAAGGTTGTATTAGGCTGGATAAAAGGTGAAGGATTAAATGCTCCTTGTGCTTCATATGATAATAATGGTAAAACAATCAACTCTGGACAAGTAACCACTTTTAATGAATTTTCCATTGTATCTGAAAATAGAGTAACAAAACTAGAAGAAGGAATACCTTTAGATGTAGCTGTTTTATTTGGTTGTGCAATTCCAACAGGAAGTGGAATAGTAATAAATGAAATTCAACCAAAAGAGAACACTACAATTGCAATTTTTGGACTAGGGGGAATAGGATTAAGTGCTTTAATGGCAACAAAACTTTATAACTTTGATAAAGTTATTGCTATTGATATTGAAGAGAATAAACTTCAATTAGCAAAAGAGTTTGGAGCAACACATACTGTTAATTCTTCAAAAGAAGATGTAAGTGAAAAGCTAAAAGAACTAACTTCAAATGAAGGTGTTGACTATAGTGTTGAAGCTACAGGTTTAGCAAAAATAATTGAAATTGCTTTTAAAAATGTAAAAAACAATGGAGGCTTATGTGTTTTTGCATCTCACCCTCAAAATGGAGACCTAATAAAAATAGATCCTTTTGACTTAATTTGTGGAAAACAAATAAAAGGAAGTTGGGGAGGAGCTTGTATCCCTGATAGAGACTTACCAAAATTTTATAAGCTGTATAAAGAAGGTACTCTTCCACTAGAAAAGTTACTTGAAAAAAGATATACTTTAGATGAAATTAATGAAGCTCTTGATGATTTAGAGAATCGAAAAGTTACGAGACCATTAATTCAAATAAATCCCTCTTTGGAAAAATAATGAAAAAAACCGCTTTAGTTTATGGTAATTTTAATATCCTACACCCAGGACATTTAAGACTATTAAAATTTGCAAAAGAGAGTTCAGATTATTTAATTGTAGCTGTAAACTCTGATAATCTAACAAAAGATTTAGAGCTATTAGATGAAAAAACAAGACTAGATTCAATAAAAGCTACAAGTTATGTGGATGAAGCTTTTATTCTAGATGAAGATATTATAAATTATATAAAAAGAGTAAAACCCTCTATTATTGTAAAGGGTAAAGAGCATGAACAAAAGAAAAACAAAGAAGAAGATATCCTAAAAGAGTATGGAGGGAAACTTCTATTTACATCTGGAGAAATTGGTTTTTCTTCTTTAGATTTATTAAATAAAGATTTTCAAGTTAATAACTCGTTTATTCAACACTCATCAAGCTATTTATCAAGACACAAAATAAATAAAGCAAAATTAGAAGATTTTATTGAGAATTTTTCAAAACTAAATGTATTAGTTATTGGTGATACAATTATTGATGAATATATAACATGTAATCCAGTGGGAATGAGCCAAGAAGACCCAACTATAGTTGTTACTCCACTATCTAATAATAAATTTATAGGTGGAGCAGCAATTGTAGCTTCCCATGCAAAAACTCTTGGAGCAAATGTTTCATATATTTCAGTTGTAGGGGATGATTTAAACTATACTTATACAAAAGAGTATTTACAAAATCTAAATATCAGCACAAAACTATATAAAGACTCTACAAGACCTACTACATTAAAACAAAGATTTAGAGCACACAATAAAACTCTACTAAGAGTAAATCATCTAAAACAACACTATATAAATAAAGATTTTGAAAAATCTATCCTAAAAAAAATAAAGAAAATAAAAGATTTAGACCTTATAATTTTTTCTGACTTTTCATATGGTGTATTAACTAAAAAACTTATTGAAAAAATCTCAGATTTTGCACTAAAAAATAATATCTCTATGGCAGCAGATTCTCAAAGTTCCTCACAAGTTGGAGATATATCAAAATTTAAAAATATGGATATAGTAACACCAACGGAGAGAGAAATTAGGCTATCTATAAATGATTTTGAATCAGGACTTGTTGTCTTATCAAAAAAACTATTTAAAAAATCAAAACCTAAATATATTTTCACAACACTTGGAAGTGAAGGAGTTATGATATATAACTCAAAACAAGATGCTCTTTTAACAGATAATATTCCTGCTTTAAACAAT
The DNA here is from genome assembly GCF_049472135.1 of Arcobacter pernae. Classification (NCBI taxonomy): domain Bacteria; kingdom Pseudomonadati; phylum Campylobacterota; class Epsilonproteobacteria; order Campylobacterales; family Arcobacteraceae; genus Arcobacter; species Arcobacter pernae. Next base: position 74,421 of record NZ_JBMOVV010000010.1, on the reverse strand, counting down.
AATGCAAAAGATGTAAGTGGCGCAGGAGACTCTTTACTTACATGTTCATCAATGGCTAAAGCAATAGGAGCAAATATTTGGCAAGCTGCTTACTTAGGCTCACTTGCAGCAGCGATTCAAGTAAGTAGAGTTGGGAATATACCTATTAAAAAAGATGAATTATTAAATGAACTAAGGAAAATAAATGACTAAAATTAACTTTGATAAAAAAGAAGTATATTTAAAAGAGAAGAAAAAAATAAATAACATTAAAAAAGTTGTACTAGTTTATCCTAATCAAAGATGGTTCAAAGAAGATATGCATACAACGTGGAACCTAAATCCTTCTACTTTATGTATTCTTGCAAGTATGATAAAAAATCATGTTGAAGAAATAAAAATCATTGATGCTCAATTTGATAATTTAACACAAGAAGAGTTTAAAAAACAAATAGAAAAAGAGAAACCTGATTTAGTAGGAATCTCTATTTTAACTACCGAATACAGCATTATTGCTGATATAACACTTGATATTGTAAAAGGTTTTGATTCCTCTATTATTACTGTTTTAGGTGGTGTTCACTGTACTTTACATTTTGATGATGTTATGAAAAATGAAAAAGTTGACTTTTGTATTAGAGGAGAGGGAGAGTATGTATTCCAAAGCTTAGTAAAATACTTAAACTCTCAAGGAGAACTTCCAGAGGAAGGATTAGTATATAGAAATAAATTAAATGAAGTTGTAGCCCAAGAAGCAACACTTGTAAAAGATGTTAATAAAATTGCTATTCCTGATTATTCATTTATTGATTTTGAAAAATATACTATGAAATCTCCAAGGGAAGGAATAGAAGCTCCACCTGCCCTACCTTATGCAAGAATACAGACATCAAGAGGTTGTCCTATTGGTTGTACTTTTTGTTTAGTTGAATCAATCTCAGGTAAAAAACTTAGAAAAAGGTCAGCAGAAAGTATTATAGAAGAATTAGAGTATTTAGTAAAAAACTATAAAATCAAATCTGTTGTTTTTGAAGATGATAATCCATTTGGAGATAAGGTTAGAACAAAAAGAATTTTAAAAGCAATGATTGATAAAAAGCTTAATCTTAAATGGAAAGCAACAGCAGTATTTTTACCAGCTATTGATGAAGAAATACTTGATTTAATGGCTCAATCTGGTTGTATTATGTTAAATATAGCTATTGAATCAGGGAATCAAAGAGTATTAAATGAAGTTATTCACAAACCATTAAAATTAACAAGTGTTGCACCTAAAATCGAACTTGCTCATAAGTATGGCCTTTTTGTTGTAGCTAATTTTATCGTAGGACTTCCAAGTGAAACATGGGAAGAGATGAGAGAAACTTTCAGATTTGCAGAAGAAACAAAAATAGATTATGTAAAGTTTTTTATTGCCAATGTTTTTAGTGGTACAAAACTATATGACTACGCTATGCAACACAATGCAATTGATAAAGAAACATATAGTGAATTAAATATTAACTGGAGATTTTCAAGAATAAAAAGTGATGAATGGGAACCTGAAGAAGTATCCATTTTAAGAGCTTACGAATGGGATAGAATCAACTTCTCAGACCCAAAGAAAAGAGAAAGAACAGCAAAAATGATGGGAATAAGTCAAGAAGAGTTAAATAAAATTAGAAGAGAAACAAGAAAAGCTCTACACAAAGATTTATATCCTGTGATGAATTCATAATGAAAGCTCTACTTTTAGCAGCAGGTTTAGGTACAAGACTTAGACCTATTACAAATACTATTCCAAAATGCCTTGTAGAAATAAATAAAAAACCTCTATTAGAGTATTGGCTTGAGAATTTATCAAAAATTGGGGTTAATGAATTTTTAATAAACACTCATTATTTTAGTGATAAAGTTCAAGAGTTTGTAGAAAATAGTAATTTTAAAAACAACATAACTCTTGTACATGAAAAAGAGCTTTTAAATACAGGGGGCACACTTCTTGCAAATAAGGATTTTTTTATCAAAGAAGAAGAGTTTTTCTTGATACATGCTGATAATCTTTGTTTTTGTAATTTCGAAGATTTTGTAAGAACACATAAAAAAACCCAAGATATTTGTGATATTACTATGATGTTATTTGAAACACCAACTCCAAAATCCTGTGGAATAGTTGAACTTGATTCAAAAAATATTGTTCAAAAATTTCATGAAAAAGTTGAAAATCCTCCATCAAATTTGGCAAATGGTGCTGTTTATATCTGTAATAACACAATATTTGATTATCTAGAAAGCCTAAATAAAAAAGATATTGATTTTTCATTAGATGTTATTCCTAATTTTTTAGGGAGAATAAATACTTTTTTAAATAGTGTTTATCATAGAGATATAGGAACAGTTGAAAGCTATAATCAAGCAATTAAAGACATGCAAAATGGTGTAATTAAACAATGAGTAAAAAAGCAGTTTTTCTTGATAGGGACGGAATAATAAATTATGATAAACACTATGTTTATAAAATCTCAGATTTTGAATTTAACAAAGATATTTTTGAATTATTGAATTACCTTCAAGAAAAAGATTTTGAACTATTTATTGTAACTAATCAATCAGGAATAAATAGAGGTTACTATACTTTAGAAGATTTTTACAAACTAACAACTTATATGCTTAATAAATTTAAAGAAAAAAACATAAAAATTAAAGATGTTGCATATTGCCCACATCAACCAAGTGATGAGTGTGAGTGCAGAAAACCAAAAAATAAGATGGTAATAGACTTAAAAAACAAACATGACATTGACTTAAGTAATTCATGGTTTATTGGAGATAAAGACTCAGATATACAATGTGCAATAAATTCTGGTGTTGCAAACATGATAAAAGTTGAGAAATCTATAATAAATCCAGCTAAAATTAAAAATAACTACTTTGAATGTAAAGAAATAAATCAAATTTTTAGTATAATAAAATAAATTTAAGATAATTACATAGGTGAAGATATGGCTGAAAACTCTATTCCAGATAATATTATTAAAATTCAGAAAAAACTTGCTACTTTTGAGAGAGGTTCTAGAAATTATAAAAAATACACTAAGATTCTTGCAAAACATATTAAAAAACACTCTATGAGAAAAAGAGTAACTTCACATATTAAAACAATTGAAACTGTTGAAAAATTCTCTGAAAAAAATAAAAAAGAAACAGAAGAATAAAAAATATTACAATTTGCAATAAAAATATATACTTTATATTTTTTCTGCTAAAATTCCAACATAAATTAAATAAATGAAATCTATACAGGATAAAAAACAATGGATGAAAATCAAAAAAAATCTTTAGACTTAGCAATTAAACAAATCGATAAAGCATTTGGTAAAGGTACTTTAATTAGACTTGGGGATAAAGAGGTTATTCCAACTGAATCTATTTCAACAGGATCTTTAGGACTTGACTTAGCACTTGGAGTTGGTGGTATTCCAAAAGGTAGAGTTGTTGAAATCTATGGACCTGAATCATCTGGTAAAACTACTCTTACACTTCATGCGATTGCAGAGTGTCAAAAAGCAGGTGGAGTTTGTGCTTTTATTGATGCAGAGCATGCTTTAGATACTAAATACGCTAAAGATATTGGTGTTGATATTGATAACTTACTTGTATCTCAACCTGACTTTGGTGAGCAAGCTTTAGAGATTTTAGAAACAGTTATTAGATCAGGAGCTGTTGATTTAGTAGTAGTTGACTCAGTTGCTGCACTTACTCCAAAAGTTGAGATTGATGGAGATATGGATGACCAACAAGTTGGTGTTCAAGCGAGACTTATGTCAAAAGCATTAAGAAAAGTTACTGGTTTATTAAATAAGATGAACTGTACAGTAATCTTTATTAACCAAATTAGAATGAAAATTGGTATGACTGGTTATGGAAGTCCTGAAACAACAACTGGTGGAAATGCACTTAAATTCTATTCTTCAGTAAGATTAGATATTAGAAGAATTGCTACACTTAAACAAGCTGAAAACTCAATTGGTAATAGAGTTAAAGTAAAAGTTGTTAAAAATAAAGTAGCAGCTCCATTTAAACAAGCAGAGTTTGATATTATGTTTGGAGAAGGTATCTCTAAAACTGGTGAACTTGTTGATTATGGTGTAAAACTTGACATTGTAGATAAAGCAGGAGCATGGTTCTCTTATGGTGATTCTAAAATCGGTCAAGGAAAAGAGAATGCAAAAGTATTCTTAAAAGATAATCCAGAAATCGCAAATGAAATTGAAAAGAAAATTTTAGATGCAATGGGTGTAAATGATGAAATCATCCAAGGTGAAGTAGAAGAAGATACAGAAGAGTAATTTTTAAAATATCTTATGTATTAAAAGGGGGAAGAGTTTTACTCTTCCCCCTTTTTTTATTTCAAAATTTACACAAAAGCAAAGAAAAATTTTATTTTAGTTATAATATAGCAAATTATAAGAATATAGGAGACCTAAGTGGTATTTATTGACAATGTATATGCTGATGAAGTATTAGATTCAAGGGGAAATCCAACAGTTAGAGCTACAGTAATCTTAAGCGATGGAACAAAAGAAAGTGCAATTGTTCCAAGTGGTGCAAGTACTGGAAAAAGAGAAGCTTTAGAATTAAGAGATGGTGATGATAGATTTTTAGGTAAAGGTGTATTAAAAGCAGTTGAAAACGTAAATACTGTTATTGCTGATGAATTAATGGGATTAAGCCCATATAATCAAGCAGAAGTTGATGCAACTATGAAAGATATTGATGGAACTCACAACTACTCAAACTTAGGTGCAAATGCAGTATTAGGTGTATCTATGGCAGTTGCTAGAGCAGCAGCTTCTTCACTTAATGTACCATTATACAGATATTTAGGTGGTGCAAATGCAATGACTATGCCTGTTCCAATGTTTAACATTATCAACGGTGGAGAGCATGCAAATAACTCTGTTGACTTCCAAGAATATATGATTATGCCAACAGGTTTTGAAAACTTCAATGATGGATTAAGAGCTACAGCTGAAATTTATCAACACTTAAAAAAAGTAATTGACGCTATGGGTGAATCAACTGCAGTTGGTGATGAGGGTGGATTTGCACCAAACTTAAAATCAAATGAAGAGCCTATTGCTGTAATTATGGAAGCTATTGAAAAAGCTGGTTACAAAGCTGGTGAGCAAATTTCTATTGCATTAGATGTTGCTGCTTCTGAATTAATCAATGAAGAAGGTAAATATGAATTAAAAGGTGAAGGAAGAACTTTAACTTCTGAAGAACTAGTAGCATACTATGCTGATTTATGTGCTAAATATCCAATCGTTTCAATCGAAGATGGTTTATCTGAAGATGATTGGGATGGATGGAAAATTTTAACTGATGCTATTGGAGATAAAGTTCAATTAGTTGGAGATGATTTATTTGTAACTAATGCAAACATCTTAGCAGAAGGTATCCAAAAAGGTATCGGTAACGCTATTTTAATTAAACCAAATCAAATTGGTTCAGTATCTGAGACAATGTTAACAATCAGATTAGCTCAAAGAAACAACTACAATTGTGTAATGTCTCACAGATCTGGTGAGTCTGAAGATGCATTTATTGCAGACTTCGCTGTTGCATTAAATTGTGGACAAATTAAAACAGGTTCTACTGCAAGATCTGATAGAATCGCTAAATACAACAGATTATTAGAAATTGGTGCAGAAATTGGTTATGCAGAATATTTAGGTATGCAACCATTCTCTAAATAATTAAATATTTAGTAGTTTATGAAAAAAAAGCAGCGTGGAATAAAAAAGTTTTTTGTAATTGTAATTATCTCAATAATAATCACAATCTTTTTAAGCTACCATGTTGCTAATATTCTTTTTGGGGATAACTCTTTAAAAGTTTATAACTCTTTAAAACATAAAAGAGATTATCTTCAAAACGAAATAAAAAGATTGCAAAAAGAGAATGCATATTTACAAAAAGAGTATTTTGAATTAAAAAACTTGGAGCCAGAACAATGAAAACTTTATCTTTATTTACATCAGCACTTATCTTAGCTGTAAGCTTAGAAGCAAGAGAAAATCCATTTAATACGACAAGTGCTTATGAAGAAGAAGCTGCTAGAATTATTGAGTTAAACGAAGAGAGTTTATATAATCCTAGTGAAGAAGATTATGCCCAAAGAATGCAAGAAAAACTTGCAGTAGAAGGTGAAAATAAAAATACAGTTGAAAAACAGATTGATAAAATTGTTCCTTTAATCAATGAAAAAGCACCAAAAGAAGAAGCAAAATATTCAAAAGAAGAAGTTGAGAAACTAATCAAAAAAGCTCAAAAGCAAACAGAATATAAAACAAAACAACTTATAGAAAAGAAGATTGAAGAGACTGCAAAAGTTGAACCAAAACAAGTTGTATTTGTAAAGCCTAGACCTGATGTAGAAGTTACTGAAATGAATAAAGAGCTACAAATCCTTCCTTTTGTAAAACTAGATTATAATGATGATGAATTATCAATTCATACAGATTACAAAGTATCAAAGAAATTTAGCATAAATAAAGATAATAAACTTATTATTGACTACAAAGCAAATGTTAATTTCTATACAAAAAGAGAAGATTTAGAATCTAAGAATTTTAAAAAGATTACTGTAGGAAATCATAAGAAAAATGGTTTCTTCAGAGTTGTTGTAGAACTTGATAAAAAACCATCTTCTTATAAAGTAGATTATAAGAACAACTTAATTACGATCTTTAATAGTGATGAAATGTGATAGTATTCTAATCAATACCATCACTATTAATACTTCTAATATCGCTGCCAAAATAAACGCATAATAATACTCTTGATCAATTGAATGATTGTTATAAGCCAATGTTGTAACTGCAATTAAAAGTGTAATTGGCATTGAGTGAGAAAGCCCAATCATAAAAAACTTATTCCACCCCATTTCTTTAATAAATAACATAGATGCAATAAATCTAATACCTACCATAGCAGCAACAATTAATAAAGCTTTTACTAATAATCCTTCTTGAAGCAATGCTGATAGCTCAAATGAAGCCCCAACAGAAATAAAGAAGATAGGTACAAGCCAACCAAAACCAAAATGCTCTAGCTTATGAGAAAGTTGCTTATTGTGTTTCTCAAAGAATGTTGTAATAAAAGTTCCTGCAATAAATGCCCCAAATGCAACTTTTAAATGTAATACCATCATTACTGCAATCATTAAGAAAAAGATTGCCATAGAGATTCTAATATCTTGTTCTTGATGATCTTTTTCTGGCATTAAATAAGCTTTAATCTCAGGAAACCACCAAATAAGATTGTGAAACACTTTATAAATTACTAACATTGAAAGTAAGAACATCACAAATAAGAACATTGTTTTGTAAAACTCAAAGTTTATCCCAAACTCTAATGCAGCAGAAACAGTTGTTAAAGCAAAGATAGATACTATTTCACCTATAAGTCCAACAACTATGGATAAACGAATCCACTCTACATCTCCATACTCTTTCTTCAAGGCAGCTAATAAACCTATGGATATTAATGGAAGTATTACTATAAAAATATTCCCAAGTCCCAAATACACGGATATTAGTGTGGATAAAGAGAATAAAATCACATTATAAATAAGAGACTTTTTAAGAATAGTTGGGGAGATATTAACTAGTTTCTTTAAATCAACTTCAAGTCCTGCTAAAAACATTAGATACAGAAATCCAAGTTTTGCAGCTAAATCTAAAATTGCATGATCAGAGATAAAAGCAAAATATGAAGCAATTGCTCCTAAGATTATCTCCACTGTAACAGTAGGAAGTTTTAACAACTTCCCTATTAACGGTGAAGAAAAAATAATCAACGAAATTGTTATAATTATTAAAATCTCTTCACTCATTTATTTATACCTTCTAATATATATTTTATAATCTATTTTTCGTCTGGCATTCTAACAACATGTTTTGCAATTTTATAACCTAAAGCTTCTAAAGCTGCAACATCATCTTTTGGAGTTTTTCCAGTTGTTGTTAAATAATCACCAATTACAAAAGCATTAGCACCTCTCTCAAAGATTTCATACTGTTGCTCACCAAACATTAATTCTCTTCCACCTGCAACCATAATTTTATGAGCATTTGGAATCATTTCTCTTGCTAATTCAATTAATTCAAAAGCTTGTTCTCTTGAAATTGAGTTTTCAACAAGTGGTAATGCTTCATTTGGATGGAAAAAGTTTAATGGAACATTCATTGGATCTAAAGAAGCAATAGATTTTAACATAGAAATTCTATCTTCTTGAGTTTCACCCATTCCAAATATTCCACCACATACAAGTTGTAAACCTGCTTCTTTAACATTTAAACATGTTTGGTATCTCTCTTCCCAAGAGTGAGTTGTACAAATCTCAGGGTAGTACTCTTTTGATGCTTCTAAATTGTGATTATAGTTATCAACACCTGCTGCTTTTAATTTTTTTAACTGCTCAACAGTTGCAGTTCCATTACATGCAATTAGTCTTAAACCTAAGTTCTCAGCTTTTACAGCTTTAGCAACTTCAGCAATATATTCAGTTTTTTTATCAGTAAGACCAAGTCCAGCAGTTACTAAACAAAATCCAACAGCTCCATTTTCTCTAGCTCTTTTTGCTTCTTCGATAATTTGTTCTACTGTTTTCATTTTATATCTTTGAATATCTGCTTTATATCTTACACTTTGTGTACAGAATTTACAGTCTTCATTACAAGTACCGCTTTCAACATTACAAATAGCACATAAAAATATTTCATCAGTTACTTTAAATTTTTCGCTCATATTTATACTCTTCTTTCTTAAAAAATTGTTCGTTTGTATTTTTAAAATAGTATGAGATTATATACTCATTTTCATTAATTTCTAAAAAGACACACTCAATTAAAGGTTTTTCCCTAGCACAAACTTCTCCTGGGTTTACAAAAAGTGTCTTATTTTTATAATCATGCTCAAACATATGAGTATGCCCAAAAATCACCACATCACTATCAGGAGTAAGATGATAAGGTAAATGCATAAGTTTAAATTTTATATCTTTTATTTTAAAGTAGTAAGGCTCTTTTTTTATATTATATTTATGGGCATATTCAACTAAAGAGTAATCGTTATTGCCAAATACGCTAACATAAGTTAAACCTGATTCTTCTAATAATTTTAAGTTCTCTTCAAGACATAAATCACCAGCATGGATTAAATACTGGCTTCCTTTTTCTTTAAGAAGGTCAATGACCTCCTTCGTGTAGCCAACTTTTGTGTGGCTATCAGATAAAATTCCTATTTTCATTGATTTTTAAATTAGCTCTTCTTTGCTGTAGTTTTTTTAGTAGTCGTTTTCTTAGCTGTAGTAGTTTTCTTTGTTGTTGTCTTTTTTGCAGGAGCTTTTTTAGTTGCTGTTTTAGACTTTGGATCTTTTGCAATGATTTCTTGACACTCTTCTAGTGTTAAATCTTCAGCAACTTTTCCTTTTGGTATTTTAAAGTTCTTTCTACCTTGCTTAATATAAGGTCCATATCTTCCATTTAAGATTTGGATTTTTTCTTCTGTAAACTCTTTTATTGTTGCTTTTGCTTTTGCTTCATCAAGCTCTTTTATAACTTCTTTAGCTCTTGCTTCTTCAATTGTATATGGATCATCAGTTTTTAATGAATAATATTTACTTTTTACTTGTAAATAAGGACCAAATCTTCCAATATTTGCTTTAATCTCTTCACCTTCATTAGTTTGCCCTACAACTCTTGGAAGAGTAAATAAAAATAGTGCTTCATCTAATGTGATTGTATCCATATTTAAATGCTCAGGAATAGCTACAAACTTTGGTTTCTCTTCATCATCTTTTGTTCCAATTTGAACAAAAGGACCATATCTTCCAACTCTTGCACTTACAGGTTTTCCTGATTTTGGATCAGTTCCAATCTCTCTTACTTGAAGATAATCTTCTTTATTAACACTCTCTTCTTTTTCAACAATAGTCTTTTTGAAGCCACCATAAAAGTCTGTCATTACTTGTTCCCAAGCAATTTTTCCTTCTGCAATTTCATCAAACTCTTCTTCAATTTTAGCTGTAAAACCTAAATCTACAATATCCGAGAAATGGTCATTTAAAAATGAGTTTACAACTTCTCCTGTTGGAGTAGGAGCTAACTTTTTATCTTCAGTTCTTACTACATACTCTCTTTGTTGAATAGTAGAAATAGTTGGTGCATAAGTTGAAGGTCTTCCAATTCCTTCACTCTCTAACTTCTTAACTAAAGAGGCCTCTGTATATCTTGCAGGGGGCTTTGTAAATAACTGTTCTAATTCTAGTTTTTCTAAATTTAAAACTGTACCTACTTTTATCGTTGGAAGAATTTTCTCACTACTATCAAGTGCTGATTCAGGATTATCACTTCCCTCTGTATATGCTTTCATAAATCCAGCAAATACTATTCTTTGTCCCTTTGTTTGGAACTCATACTCTCCATCTTTTCCTGCTTGAATCTTGTATGTAGTATTAGCAATTTGTGCAGGAGCCATTTGTGTAGCTAATGTTCTTTTCCAAATAAGACTATATAACTTATATTGTGCAGGTTCAACATATGCTTTAATTTCACTTGGTTTAAGTGCTAAATTTACAGGTCTAATAGCTTCGTGAGCCTCTTGTGCCCCTTTTGCTTTTGACTTATAAACCCTTGGTTTACTTAATGAATACTCTTTTCCATATTGCTCTTCAATTACCTTTTTAGCTGCAGTTGTTGCAACTGTCGAAAGATTTAAAGAGTCAGTTCTCATATATGTGATTAAACCACCACTATGTCCTGGAATATTACCAACATTACCTTCATATAATTGTTGTGCAATAACCATAGTTTGCTTTACAGAAAGTCCAAGTTTTCTACTTGCTTCTTGCTGTAAAGTTGATGTTGTAAATGGTGCTGCTGGATTTCTTTTTGAATCTTTTTCTTCAATATCTACTAAAGTAAAATCAGCTTGTTTAACAGAAGCTTCTACAACTTTTGCTTCTTGTTCATTTGTAACTTTTATGTTAGAACCACTATGCTTAGCTAGTTCAGCTTTTAATTCTGGGTCAATGAAGTTTGATTTAATTTTCCAGTACTCTTCTGGTTTAAATTCTCTAATTTCATTCTCTCTATCAACTATAATTTTAACAGCAACAGATTGAACTCTACCTGCACTTAAACCATATCTAACTTTCTTCCATAATAAAGGAGAAAGTTCATAACCAACAGCTCTGTCTAAAATTCTTCTTGCTTGTTGAGCATCAACAAGATTTTGGTCAACATCTCTTGGGTTTTCTAAGGCTTTTAAAATTGCATCTTTAGTAATTTCGTGAAAAACAATTCTTTTAATAGGGTTTTTTTCAATTTTAAGTGCGGGGATTAAATGCCATGCAATAGCTTCTCCCTCTCTATCCTCATCGGCCGCTAGGTAAATTGTAGTATCTTTATTAATCTCTTTTTTTAAATCTGATATAACTTTTTTCTTATCTGCTGATACTAAATACTTTGGTTTAAAATTATCTTCTGGATCAAACCCTAATTTTGATTTTGGTAAATCTCTTACATGACCCATCGAAGCCATCACTTTAAAATCTTTACCTAAAAATTTTGATATTGTCTTTGCTTTGGCTGGAGACTCCACTATTACTAAATTCTTCACTAAAAAAACCTCATTTCACTTTTTTAAATCGGAGCATTCTAACATAAATTAATTAATATTACTAATAAACTATTATCTCTTTTTGAATATCTATATTAAACTGCTCTTTAATCTTTTCTTGGGCTAAACTAATCATATAAATAGCCTCATCGTATGTTCCACCGCCATAATTTACTAAAAAATTAGCGTGTTCTTGGGAAAATCCCATTCCACCTTTTTTTAAACCTTTTAGTCCAACTGCTTCTATTAATCTTCCTGCAAAATCATCTTTTGGATTTTTAAAACAAGACCCAGCACTTGGTAATTGGGGTTGATTATCTCTCATTTTTTTAAACATATCAGCCATTTCTTTTGAATAGCCTGTCTCAATATTAAATACTACTTCATAAACAATTGTATCTATTTTTGTATTTCTATAAGAGTATTCTATATTCTCTTTTTTAATATAACCTTTATTTGTCTTGATTGAATGAATATAATTGAAAATTTCCCACTGTTTTAATCCAGCATTCATTTTAACTAATCCACCAAGACAACCCGGAAGTTTTCCTAAAAACTCTAAGTTTGCTAGGTTATTTCTTTTTGCATATGATAAAAGTTTCCCTGATTTTGTAGCACAGCCTACATATAAAAGATTATCTTTTTGTTCTATATAGTCAAAAGCTTCACCTAATACAGCAAATTTTGGATGACTATTTGAAATTAGTACATTATTAGCCCTACCCAAGATTTGATAATCATCATAATTACCTATTTCATTTATTACTAAAACTTCACTTGTAGGGCCAATATGTAAAGATGAGTATTTACTAAAATCTATTTGCTTAAAATAATTTTCCACTTTTACCTTTACTATCTTGCTCTTAACTCTTCATAATCATCAGGGATTAAAAAATCTTTTGATTTAATTAAGCTATCATAAAATCCATGTTTATATCCAAGTTCATATAGTTTATCTAAAGCTTGGTATTGAATTTCACTTAATTGTACCGAGTTATCATTTGCATATAAATCAAGATAATTATCTAAAGTATTTGCATCAACTCTAATTAAACCTTTTTCAAGTAGCATTGGAGCTAATACTTTTCTATTTTTGTTTGCTACATCAACGGCTTTAATTAATGTTTTTTCATAATCAATTGCATTGTGTAAAGGAATTGATCTTCTTAAACACATACCACCTAATGGTAAAGGTAAATCTCCTCCACTTAATTCAACCCATACATCCCATAACTCTTTCTCAACTTCTAAAGTATCATCATATGTAAGAATTGATTCATGAATTAATACACCTGCATCAACTTCTCCATCAATAACAGCTTTTTCAATATCTAAGAAGTTCATATATGTAATTCTTGCATTTGGGTATGCTATTTTAAATAAAAGTGCATTAGTAGTAAATTCTCCACTAAGAGCTACTTTAAAATTCTTTTTAAGGTTTGTTCCTTTTTTCTTAATAAGTTTAGGACCATATCCTTCACCAAAAGAAACAGCAGTTTTTAATAAAGCATAATCTTTTTTAACAAAAGGATATAAGGCAAAAGAGATTGCACAAATATCATATTGACCTTTTAATGTAGCTTGATTTAGAGTCTCTATATCATCTGCAATATTTTCAAACACTGCATCTTTTGGAGTAACCCAACCAAATTTAATTGCATAGTACATAAAAATATCATCTGCGTCTGGTGAATGTGCAACACTTATCTTTTTCAAAACTTTTCCTTATGATTAATTAATGGATTTTAGCAAGTTATGCTTTATTTCTAGGTTATATTAGACCTAAAGGCCATACTCAATTTTCAATTTCTTTATGATTTCAAATATACTATTTGCATATTTAAATCCTGTTTTACTATCATATTTCCAGCCCGTATTATAAGAAGCCCAAGTTTTTGCCCAATTATTTTTATGAACTTTTTTCCAGTATCTAAGCTCAATAATTGCATTTGCTGTAGCAAAAGATACATCATTTATTAGTTTATTGGCATAAAATATTCTATTCTCTTTTGTATCTTTTACGTTCTGTCTTGATAATACTGTTTTTATATTTGCTTGAAAAAGTCCAAAGTCATTAGTTTGACTATTAACAACATATTTGCCAATATTTGACTCTTTTATTGCTATTGCCATTAGTGAGTAACTTAACATTTCATCATCACTTAAAGATTTGATTTTTTTCAAAATCAATATATCTTTATTGTCAAGTTTTAAACTGTTTGAAAATAATAAGGTATTAATAAAAAATAAAAGAAAAAAGAGTCTCATAGAAAGATTTTACTATATTCCTAGCCATTTAAAAATTAAATGGCTAGTTTATACTAAAATCCTGCACTAGCTACGTAGTGAGAGATTATGTCTAATAGTGGTTGAATATAGAAGATTGAAGTTACAGCTAAGAATACTGCAAAACCTACAACTGATTTCATTGGAGTTGAAGCATTTTGCATAAATTTAGTATTAGCACCTTCTTCTGGATCTCTTAAGAACATATATGAAACAGGTCTTAAGTAGTAGTAAGCAGCGATTGCTGAGTTTAATACAATAATAACTGCTAAGGCAATTTCACCTGCATTTACGGCACTTGATACTAAGTACATTTTCCCCCAGAATAATGCAAATGGAGGAAGACCTGTTAATGCAAATAAGAACAGACCTAAAATTGATGCTGTAAATGGCGAAATTTGTGCAAGTCCAGAGAACTTTTTAAATGAGTAAGGAGAGTTATAATCTTTGTACTCTTTACCTCTGTTAAGCCATAACATACCAAATGCACCAAAGTTAGTGATTGTAAATAAAATCCAGTATAAGAATAAAGCATTTGTAGATTGGTGTGTACCAATTAATACAGCTGCCATTGCCATACCCGCATTTGAAATTGATGAGTAAGCAAGCATTCTTTTAATATCTGTTTGTTGTAATGCAATTAAGTTTGGAATTGTCATTGTTAAAATTACTGTAATGTAAAGCATAAAGTGAATAATTGTATCTCCACTGTGTACAAATACATCAAAGAATCTAAGAGCTACAACAAATCCTGCCATTTTTGGAATAACCGACATAAATCCAGCTAAAGCAGATGTTGAACCTTGGTAAACATCTGGAACCCAAGTATGGAATGGGAATAATGATAATTTAAACCCAAGTGCTGCAAACATAAATACAAATCCAACTAATGCCATTACATAATTAGAGAAGTTTTCACTTGATAAGTAATTTTGTTCACTTAATACTTGTGAAATTTGTGCTAACTCTAAAGAACCTGTTAAGGCATAGAAAATCATAGAACCAAATACAAAGAAAGCAGCTGCTAAAGCACCCATTGTAAAGTACTTAACAGCAGCTTCGATTGATACCATTCTATTGTGCATTGCAATCATTGTATATAAAGCTAAAGAAGCTGTTTCAAGTCCAACAAAAATTAAGATTAATGAATCAGAACTTACCATAAACTGGAATCCTGCAACCATAAATAAATATAATGCAAAATACTCAGCATGTCTGAAATCTTGGAATCTTAACTTTGAAAGTCCAAAGAAAATAAATAGAATTGATCCACCAATAATAATACATTGAGATAGTATTGCAATACCATCAAGTAACATTATGTCAAATAGACCTCTTTCTTCACCTGAAAACGCTAATAATGTAAATAAGTCAAACACTAAGAAAAGAATAACAATCATTACATATAATGATTTATGTTTATTCTTATTAAATAGGTCAGTTAATATAATACTAATTGCACCAATTATTGCAATAACCATAGGTGCTAAAGTACCTAGGTTTAAACTCTCTAAACTAATTGAAATAGGCTCTAGCATCTATTTAACCTCCCCTACTGTATTTAAAGCTTTAAGCTTCTCTTTTGTATCTTCATTAACAGCTTTTACTTGCATAACTTGTGTTAAATGATTTACAGAAGTATTTAGTGGTTCAAGTACAACTTTTGGATAAACCCCAAGTGCTATAATTAAAGCAACTAAAGAACCAAGAGCAACTAACTCTCTTCCAAAAATATCTTTTAATGTTTTATTCTTAGGATTAACTAACTCTCCAAAGAATGTTCTTTTGTACATTGATAACATATAAATTGCACTTAAAACAATAGTTAAAGAAGCAATAAATGTTAAGATTGGAGATGCTTTAAAGAATCCAAGTAAAGCTAAGAATTCACCGATAAATCCAGCTGTTAATGGAAGTCCTACAGAACCCATTAAAACTACTGCATATACAAGTGCAAACATTGGCATATTATGAGCTAATCCACCAAACTCTTTAATCATCTTAGTTTTTCTTCTATCATATAAAACACCCACACACATGAACAGTGCACCTGAAACAATCGCATGTCCAATCATCAGATAAACAGCTCCTGCAATACCTTCTGTATTTAATGCAAATACACCTAAAGTAATAACACCCATGTGTGATACAGAAGAGTATGCAATCATTTGTTTCATATCTTCTTGTGCATATGCAAGCATTGCTGTATAAATAATAGCAATAATAGCTAGTGCTGCCATAAACCACATGAAGTAAACTGCTGCATCAGGGAATAATGGAAGTGAGAATCTAATAAATCCATATGTTTCCATTTTTAATAATACTGCTGCAAGGATAATAGAACCAATTGTTGGTGCTTCACCGTGTGCTAATGGAAGCCAAGTATGGAATGGAATCATTGGAACTTTTACTGCAAATCCAAAGAAGAAAGCAATAAATAACCATAATTGAACATCAAAAGGTAAAATAGCCCCATACCAATCAAGTAAGTTAAAGCTCCAAACTCCTGTAGTTTCGTGATATACATATCCAAAATATAACATACCTACAAGCATGATTAATGAACCAATAAATGTATATAAGAAGAACTTCATTGCTGCATAGAATCTTCTCTCTGCTCCCCAGAAACCAATGATATAGAACATTGGAATAAGAGTTAATTCCCAGAATACATAGAACATAATTACATCAAGAGAAACGAAAACTCCAACCATTGTCATTTCTAAGTAAAGCATAGTAATGATAAGGTTCTTAACATTTCTTTTTTCAGTTAATCCAATAACAGCAATCATCGTCATAAATGTAATCATGATAATTAAGAATAATGATACACCATCAACACCAGCTACATAGCCTATACCCATAGAAGAGATTATTGGTAAATTTTGAACAAACTGCATTCCAGCCATACTTGGATCAAAGTGATACCATAAAAGTAAAGCTAAAACAAACTCAACAACAGTTACAACTACACCATATTGTCTCATTGAATCCTTGTGAATTAAGAATCCAACTGTTGCAGCTGCTGCTGGGAAGAATATCAGCATCGATAAAATATTTTCCATTTACATAACCCCTTATATTACCGCTAAAACTAAGGCAAATACAAGACCCATAATAAGTCCAGTAACCATTAGTCTTAATGATGTTGATAAATTACCTGATTGAATAACTCTAATTTTTTCACCTGTTTTGTAAATAAATTTAGCAATTCCATCAATTGTATTATCAATCATTTTAATTTCAACCACTCTAAAGAACCATACTGACATTGCATAATATGGTTTAGAAACAAACTTCTCATAGAACTGAGGAACATAGTATTGGTTGATTAAAAGTTTATATAAACTATTATTCTCCCACTCTTTACTAAATCCATCACCTTTGTAGTACTTCACATAAGCAACTGCAATTCCACCAACTGCTATAGCAGAAGTTACAAGGATTAAAATCCATACTGTTGAACTTGCAGTATTTGAAGCTTCCCACGTTGGAAGAACTTTAGTAACAAAATCAATAAATGCATGTTCAAACCATCCAGCAATTACTGCTAAAACTGCAAGTGGTAACATTGCAGCAATAACAAAACCTTTTGCTTCAT
Source organism: Arcobacter pernae (assembly GCF_049472135.1). NCBI lineage: Bacteria > Pseudomonadati > Campylobacterota > Epsilonproteobacteria > Campylobacterales > Arcobacteraceae > Arcobacter > Arcobacter pernae. Next base: position 56,885 of record NZ_JBMOVV010000010.1, on the reverse strand, counting down.
GTGGATGGAACTCTTCATTACTGTAGTTTTGTTTTCCGAAGAAAATCTTAAATACAAGTCTAAATGAATAGAATGCTGTTAGACCAGCAGTTATCCATAATGTTGCCCATAAAATATAAGCATCAGCGTTAAATGCAGCTTCTAAAATCTTATCTTTTGAGAAGAAACCTGCTAATGGGAAAATACCAGCAAGTGCTAAAGAAGCAATAAACATAATAATTGAAGTTGCTTTCATCTTTTGGTGTAATCCACCCATTTTTCTAATATCTAACTCGTCATCCATTGCATGCATTACGTTACCAGCACCTAAGAATAGTACTGATTTAAAGAAAGCGTGAGTTGCTAAGTGGAAAAGTGCCACCCAGTATGCTCCAAGACCAGCTGCAACAAACATATATCCTAATTGAGATAATGTTGAGTAAGCAATAATTCTTTTCATATCATTATTTACAAGTGCCATTGTTGCTGCAAAAATCGCTACAAATGCACCTAAACAAGCAATGCCATATCCAACTTCTGGAATTAAAGCATATAACTCATTTGATCTAACTACTAAGTAAACACCTGCTGTTACCATTGTAGCTGCGTGAATCAGTGCTGAAACAGGCGTAGGTCCTTCCATTGCATCTGCAAGCCATGTATGTAATGGGAATTGAGCTGATTTACCCATAGCACCAACAAATAAAAGTACACCAATCCAAACTAAAGTTGAAGTTTCTAATGTTGATACATTAGCAAATACGATGTCATATTGTAAGCTTCCGATATTCCAGTAGATTAAGAACATTCCAAGTAGTAAACCTAAGTCACCTACTCTATTCATAATAAATGCTTCATTTGCAGCCCATGATGCTGATTCTTTGTGATACCAGAATCCAATTAATAACCATGAACAAACACCAACACCTTCCCATCCAATAAACAGAACAGCAAAGTTATCAGACATTACAAGTACAAGCATAGAGAATACGAATGCTGAAAGGTAAGAGAAGTATCTATTAAAACCTTTATCATGCTCCATATACCCAATAGAGTGAATATGTACCATTGTAGATACAACTGTAACAACAGTCATCATAACAACTGATACATGATCAACTACAAATCCCATTGGAATATTTAAACTTCCAGTTACAATCCATTCAAATAAAACTACATTAAAAGTCTCATCTGTAGTGTAAACATGGTGGAAAAGATTTAATGAAGCTACCATAGAAACAGCTAACATAAATGATGTGAACCAACCTGTAAAGGCATTTTTTGGTTGCATTGAGAACAGTGCAGCTACAAGTGAACCAACTAGTGGGGCAAAAAGTGCTATATATATAAATTTTTCCATCATTACCCCTTCATACCTTGAATATCATCTAAGTTAATAGAACCTGTTCTTTTATACCAAAGAATTAATAATCCAAGACCAATAGCAACTTCAGCAGCAGCAACTGCAATAATAAAGAAGGCAAACATTTGTCCTGATAAATCCCCATGGAATTTAGATACAGCTGCAAGTCCTACATTTACAGCATTTAACATAATCTCTGTTGAGAAGAAAAGCATTAGAACATTTTTTCTTCTAATTACTCCAATCAGTCCTATACAAAATAGAAGTGTTGAAAGTATCAAATAGGCATTAAGTGTCATTTTGCCTCCTTAGATTCTTTTTGAGCTTCAGCTTCTGCTTCAGCTGCTAATTTTGCATCAATCTCATCTTCTGGCATTTCAGAATAAGATTCATTCATTTTCTTACCAGCAAGTACGATTCCACCAATCATTGCAACAAGTAACATAATACCTGCAACTTCAAATGGAACTAAATACTTAGTAAATAAAACTAAACCAACATCAGCTGAGTTTCCATATTCAGGATTAATTGGGTAATTAGCTTGAACATTTTCTCCAATTACTGGAGCCATAAAAATAACAACTACAATTAAAGCTACCATACCAGAAAGTAAAAATACTAATCTTGGATTATTTACTTTCTCTTTTACAACAGAAAGTGAATCAAAGAACATCATACCAAAGGCATAAAGTGCCATTACAGCACCTGTATAAACTACAATCTGAACTGCACCTAAGAAGTCTGCACCTAATAAAAAGAAAAATGCAGAAATGAAAATCATTCCCGCTGCCATTGCACTTAGTGCGTATAAGGCATTATTTGTAAGTACTGTAATTAAAAACATTCCAATTGTTAGTACTGAAAACACTATAAAAGCTACTGTTTCAAACATTCAGACTCCTTAGTATGATAATGGAGTTTTCTTGATTTTTTCATCAGCATCTGGAGATACTGAACCAAAACCTGCAAACTCTGTTTGTTGATTTAATTGATCAAATGGCGTTATGATGTCCTCTTTTAAAGAGAAGTGTGCTCTTTGCTCTGATGAGTTTTCATATCTTCCACCATGAACAATAGCAAGCTCTGGACAAACTTCAGCACAATAACCACAGAAAATACATCTTCCCATGTTAATTGTATACTCAGTTACAGCCTTTCTTGAATTCTCATCAATTTTAGTTTCCATTCTAATACAATTTGCAATACAAATCTTTTCACATAAACCACAACCAATACATCTTTCACTTCCTGATTCTAAAAGAACAAGTAATTTATGTACAGCTCTATATCTTGGACCAATAGGTAATTTTTCTGCTGGATATTGAACAGTTGCCATTTCACCTTTGAAAAGTGCTCCTGTCATCATCTTCCAAGTAATTTTAAGACCTGTTAAAAGTTCACCTTTTACAGATCTTTTTAATACTTGTTTAAAAGATTCCCACTCAGTTTTTGGATAATTATCTTCTTGTACTGTTACGTAATCTTCAGATATATTTCTATTTTTAAACTCTTTAAAACTCATAATTACCCCTTATATCATCATCACTAAACCAGTAACTAAAATATTTAGTACTGCAAGTGGCATTAATACTTTCCAACATAACCACATTAATTGGTCAGGTCTAACGTGTGGCCAAGCTGCTCTTGTCCATAAGAATACAAAAATCAATAACATTACTTTTAATACAATTGCTATTCCACCAGGAATAAACCATAATGGCTCAAATCCACCTAAGAAAATAAGTGCAATTAAGAATGAAATTGTAAATAATGCAGCATATTCACCAATGAAGAACATACCCCATCTCATACCAGAATACTCTGTTGCATAACCAGCAACTAATTCAGCTTCATGCTCAAGTAAATCAAATGGTGTTCTGTTTGTTTCAGCAAAACCAGCAATAACAAATAAAATAAATGCTAAAGGTTGGTACCAAATAATCCATTCAGAGATTCCACCAGATTGATAGTTATTAATATCAATTAATGATAATGAGCCAACCATCATGATTGGTGCAAGTAATGCAAGTCCAGATACAATTTCATATGATAACATTTGAATTGCTGTTCTAGCACCACCAATTAATGCCCATTTATTTGCAGAACTCATACCACCTAATAATGGTCCATAAAGTCCAATAGCACCTACTGATAATACAAATAAAACCCCAACATTTACATCTGAAATAATTGGTCTTACTGTATATCCAAAGATTTCAAACTCTGGAAAGAAAGGTACTGCTGACATTGCAATAAATGCAGTTGCAGCTGTAATAATTGGTGCAATCATAAAGATTGGTTTATTTGCATTTGCAGGGATAAAGTCTTCTTTTGTAAATAGTTTAATACCATCAGCTGCAATTTGTAAAAGACCATAAGGACCTACATTTGTAGGACCAAGTCTTCTTTGCATAAATGCTAAAACTTTTCTCTCGATATATGTTGTAAAACCAGCTAACGCAGAAAATACTAAGATTACTGTGAAAACTTTAACAATTGTTTCTATAATAATTCCAGCTTCCATATTATGCCTTTGTCACTTTTGCTTTGTTATATCTATAAGTGTTAAATAAAGCTCTTGAAGGTGAATTCTTCTCAAATGTAGAAACATATGCTATTTCACCATTGATTTGAATATCAACATAAGCATTAAGTTCTAATACTTGGTTATTTGCTTCAACTTTAACCTTATCACCCTCTTGCAATTCTAATTTATCAAATGCACTTTTTGAGAAGAAAACACCTGATTTTAAATCTTTTTTGAATTCATGAGCAATTGCTGTAAATTCATTAAATTGATTAATTGGGTTAGCTTTATAAATTACTACTTCATCTTCTGCAAGCGCTAACTTATCTGATAAGTTTAATTCAACTTCATCACTAGCTTCACTCACTAATACTGATAAATCGTACCCTCTATATTCAACTCTGTCATTACCAAATTCATTTGGTAATGAATCAAATTCTACTGCTTTAAATCCACCAGTTAATGGTAACTGCTCTGTATATTCAATAGTATATTCAACATCATCATTTAATACTACATTTGCAATATCATTTAAAGTATAACCTTTATGAGCAAGTGCCGCATTTGTAGGAATAACTTTTTTATCTACATTTGTAAATGTACCTTCTTGCTGGTTAAGAGCAGGAATATCTAAATCTCCATCACCTAAAGCAGATAGTTCAAAGTCAGCTTTTTCATTGTATCCAACTACAAAACCACTCTCTTCTTTAGCTAAATCACAAATAAGTGATACACCTAAAGTATTTGTTTGTGTAGGTAAAATAACAACATTAAATGGTGTACATCTATCAATAACTCCACAAAGTTTTGCTAAATTTGCTGCGTTTGGATGAGTAATTAAATCTTCTCCAACAATTAAAGAGAATGTATCTTTTTTAGCTAACATTTCATCAACTAGCTCTAAGAAACTCTCATCTTTTCCAAATTCTTCAATAAATGAGTTGTATTCAAATTCAACTTCTTTTTCAACTTTCTTTGGAACCATTTTAGAAACTTCTTTTTCTTCACCTGTTTCTTCATCTTTTACGATTTCAACAACTTTTTCTTTTACAGTTTCTACTACAGTTTTTGTTCTTTTTTCTGTTTTAGAAGTAATAAACTCTGCAATTGAAGCAGGTAAATCTTTTCCAAACTTATAAAGAATGAAATATAAAATAGCTTCTTGAGCCATTGCATCATGATAAATAAAGTCAGTTGTTTTACCTTTTTTACCAATTTTTTCCATTACTGGGTCTGCTACTGGGTGGAAGTATAAAGCAGCACCTTTATTCATAATTACTGAGTTATTAAATGCATATCTTGCATTTGGTAAATCAGATTTTAAATATGAACCAACAGAAATTACAAAGTTAGCCTGGTGAACATCTGTTAATGTTGATGAGTATAAAGATCTTCCAGATGTTGATGCATAGTTCTTTAAGAACTCTTGATATCTTCTTGCATCTTCATTTACAAGTCTAGCACCTCTTTGTTTAGCAAGTTTTTGTAAGATTAATGCTTCTTCATTTGTAATATAAGAGTTAAATTTAATTGTATCAGCTTTACCAAATGCCTCAACAGCTTTATTAAATGCAACTTCGTCTTTTGCTTCAACTTTGTTTTCAAAGTCATATGCAAATCTTCCTGCACCATTTACAGTTGAGAAATGAGGTTCATTTGTAACTCTATAAATTCTTTTTTGAGCATGATTGTCAATTGATTCTTGTTTAATCTCATAATACATAAATGCACAATCAGATGAGTGTGGGTTTGCAGCTGGTATTTTCTTTAATTCCCAAGCATTTGAAGTATATTGGAAATCATGAGATACTAAAGCACCAACTGGACATGCAGAGATACACTCTCCACAATCAGTACAGGCGTCACTATCATATCCAATTAATGACTTATTTAATTTATTCCACATTGCATAAGCATCTTTTGGCATTTCAGCTTTAAATGTCTTATCAATTGCATCTGCTCCTCTTTTTACAGTAGAAAGCGCATTTGATCCAACCATATCTTTACATACAGTTACACATCTTTCACAAACAATACATAATGCTGGGTCATAATTCATAACTCCCCAGTGTTGTGTTGGCTTATGAATATCTTTGATGCTGTAGCTTTGAGAATCCACATTCATGTATAAAGAGTAGTTTTGAAGTTCACATTCACCACTTTGGTCACAAACTCCACACTGTAATGGGTGGTTTACATCATAAACCTCCATAATAGCTCTTCTTTCTTTAGCAATATTAGGAGTAACAGTTGAGATTTCCATCCCCTCTTTAATCTTAGTATTACAACCATATACTTGTTTACCATCTGCTTCAACAAGACAAAGTCTACATGCTAAAGTTGGTGAACATCTTGTTAAATAACAAACAGCAGGAACAAAAATATCATTTGCTCTTGCTGTATTTAAGATAGTTTCACCCTCTTTTGCTTCTACAGACTTTCCATCTATTGTTAATGTAATCATATCACTCATTATGCATCAACCTTTTCTATTTTTACTTGCTTATATCTATAGTTTTTAAAAAGTTCACTATCGCAGTTAGAACTTTTAGCTATTGATACAGTACCATTTAACTTGTCATCAACTTTCAACACTCTTTTTGTTTTTTCACCTGCAAAGTTAATAAAAACTTCATCACCATCTTGAACCTTTGCAATATTTGCAAATGATTGACTACAAGATAAAATATCATTATCTTCTTCATCAATTAATCTATATAGTAAAGTTCCATTGTATGACTTTAAGTCTTCAATATCTTCTAAATCAAAATTTTCGCAAGAGTTAATTTTTTGTTCTAAATCATCATTTAAAACTACTAAATTTAAGTCAGAGTACTTTTTAATTACTGCTAAAATCTTAACAATATTTTCAACTCTATTGTGTTCTATAATATCATCACCGATAATTAGTGTCTTAAAAGAAGCATCACAAGAAGATTCATAAGCTTCTTCGAATTCTTCTTCACCTGCACTACTTTCAGCAGAGATATACCCTAAATCTAAGTTATCAATATAAGCTTTAATATTTTCATCACTATTTTTAACAAAAGCATCAAGAAGTAAAGCACAAACCCCCTCTTCACTTCCCACTTCATATTTTATAAATTGTGTGTAATATAGTTTTATATCAATATTATCAATTGGGTGCATGTAAACAAATTTTGCATTTGTTTTAGCTATTGATTCAATAATTGAGTCTCTATAAGCCTCTTTATTGTTTGAAAGCATTGTTCCTAAAGTAATTACAAAATCACTTTTAGCAATTAGCTCTTTTTTATTCATTATTCAGCTTCCTTTGAAGCTTCTTCCTCAACTTCTCTTGGTTCAGGTTTAACTTTTTTTACAACTAAAGTCCAATCAACTTCATTGAATTTAATAGAGTTCATTAGAGTATAACCTGCTTCATAAATCACATCTGCACTTTTTTGGATATTTTCAAAATCACCGATTTCAAACATAATAATAGCTGTTTCGCCATCAGCAATTTGAGTATCCATAAGTTCTAACATTCTGTCATAGAAGTCGTTTTTTAGTGGTCTTAAATCAAATCTTTTCATACTTCTATTCCCCTATCTATCAATTTCACCAAATACAATGTTTAGGTTACCAATGATAGTAACAACGTCAGCTAATTGTGTTCCAACTAAAATCTCTTCTAAAATTGCAGTATGTTGGAAACTTGGTGTTCTCATTTTTAATCTGTAAGCATATGGCGTTCCATCACTTACAACAAAATACCCTAACTCACCTTTTGGTGATTCAGTTGCAACATAAACTTCACCTTTTGGCGGTCTCATACCTTGTGTTACAAGTACGAAGTGTTGCATTAAAGAGTAGTTTTGAGTCATAATTTGCTCTTTTGGAGCTGAAATATACTCAGGTGCATGAGCCATAAGTTGAGATTCACTTTCCATATACATTGGGAATAATTGTCTTAAAATTTTTGCAGACTCTCTAATCTCAGCGATACAAAGCTTATATCTACCGTATGAATCACAAGTCTCAGAAATTGGAACATCAAAATCTAATTCATCATAAATTCCATAAGGCATCTCTTTTCTTAAGTCCCATTTAATACCAGAACCTCTTAATGGAATACCTGAACATCCCCAATCTTTTGCCATTTGAGGTGTAATAACACCTACATTTTCAAGTCTCATTTTCCAGATTCTATTCTCTGTTAATAAACCTTCATATTTCTCTAATTCTTCATGTAAGATTTTTAAGAATGACTCACAATCATCAATCCAGTTAGATGGTAAGTCTAAAGGAACTCCACCAATTCTAACAGCTGAGTGTGTAAGTCTTGCACCACAATAGTCCTCAATTAAGTCCATTGCGTATTCTCTTTCTCTAAAACAGTATAAGAACATAGACATAGCACCAACATCAAGTGCGTGAGTTGCTAACCAGAATAAGTGAGAAGTAATTCTATTTAATTCTAAAAGCATAGTTCTAATAATCTCTGCTCTTCTTGGTGCTTCAATACCAAGTAACTTCTCAATAGCTAAAGCATAACCATAGTTGTTTGAAGTTGCAGCAATATAGTCCATTCTATCTGTAGTTGGTAAGAATTCGTTATAAATCATATTCTCAGCCATTTTTTCCATACCTCTATGAAGGTATCCAATTAATGGTCTTGATTTTACAACTTCCTCACCTTGTAATTCTAAAGCAAGTCTTAACTGACCGTGAGCTGACGGGTGTTGTGGCCCGAAGTTCACCATCATTGTATTATCTTCTCTCTCGAAGTTTATATTTTCAAAAAAAGGTTTTAATCTATTTGGTTGTTGTGTTTGCATACTCTATTACCTTCTTCTTTTTAAAACTACTGATTCTTCAGGTTTTAATTTTTTCATAATTGGTGTAGCATTATCTTCTTGATAGTTAATAGCTGTTTCTGGTTCAAACTGTGATATATCTGTATCATAAGGTACCTCATGTCCAAGTCTAGCGAATCTAGTTGTGTCATATCTATCAATTGCTGCTGGATCTCTTTGCTCAGGACCTATAATATCTCTTGCTTCTTTTCCAAAAATTTTATCAACTTCATACCATGAAGCTGCCTCATCACCTTGAAGTGGATAAGTTTTCTTAAGTGGATGGTCATACCAATCATCTGGCATGATAATTCTTTTCATATTAGGGTGATTTACTACTTTAACACCTAACATATCGTACATTTCTCTCTCAGACCAATTTGCTGATTTAAATACTGAAGTTACAGACTCAACAGCATCGTCTTTATTAAGGAAACATTTGATTCTTAATCTTTTGTGTTTTGATAATGACAACATTTCATAAAATAATTCATAACCATCTCTTTTTGCTAAATAATCAATAGCAGATAGTTCTATTAACATATCATATTCTAACTCTTCTCTTAAAAGAGTCATTGCATCAACAATAGAATTTTTATCTATGTGCATTACTAAATGAGTATGCTCTATATAAGCTTCTTTTACTTCAACTTTTGATGAAAATGATTCATAATCTTTTGCAAACTGTTCATCTTCATTTACATCAAGTCTAGGTAAACTTGGAGTTACATAAAACCTATCAGAGAAATATGATTTTCTTTGAACATCATCTTTTGGCTTGTACTGTCTCATTAAACTAACCTTCTTTTCTTCTTAGCTCTGAAAATTGATTCTCTTCTAATTTTCTTTTGTAGAGTCATTAATGCATACTGTAAAGTTTCTGGTCTTGGAGCACAACCTGGTAAATAAATATCAACTGGCACAATTCTATCTGCACCTTGAACAGTTGCATAAGTATTAAACATACCACCTGTGTTAGCGCATGAACCCATTGAGATTACCCATTTTGGATCAGGCATTTGATCATAAAGTCTTCTCATGAACTCAGCATGCTTTTTAGTTAAAGTTCCTGCAATAATAATACAGTCAGATTGTCTAGGAGAAGCTCTAAAAATAGTACCAAATCTATCGAAGTCATATCTTGAAGCACCTGTAGCCATCATTTCAATAGCACAACATGCTAGACCATAAGTCATAGGCCAAATTGAGTTTGATCTACCAAAGTTAACAAGCTTATCAATAGTTGTTAACTTAATTGGTGCACCACCATCTTGTAAATAATTTACTTTATGCTGTGCCATTCTAAGGCTCCTTTCTTCCACTCGTATAAGAATCCTATTGATAGAATTGTGATAAATAAAATCATTGCTACGAACCCAAACCAACCTAAAATCTTAAAGTTGATAGCCCAAGGGAACATAAAAATAATTTCCACATCAAAAAGAATAAATAGTAATGCAACTAAGTAGAACTGAGTAGAGATTGTATTTGGTTGCTTTGTTACTTCTGGTCCACACTCATAAAGTGTTGTCTTAAGTTTTTCAGTATCAAGTCTAGCAATCTTTCTACTGATAAATCTTGATAACCATACAGTAGCACCAAATGCAGCAAATGTTACCACAAACATAACAAATGCACCGAAATAAGGATGTGCAAAATCCATATGTGTCATATCGTATATCCTTTATAAAACTTTTTAAAAAGTTTACTTTGAAGCTTAAATATAGTACCTAAATAGTATTAAATAGCCACTTTAGTAGTTATGCAATGATATTTCTATCCCAATAAAAAAAAGCTTATTGGCTATTTTTTTGCTATACATGTAATCAAATTGACACCAAATGAAACACAATGCTTCTATACCAACTTTTTATAGTCTTTTAAAACCATTATAAAAGAAGTATCTAAAATTGGTATGATAAACTTACATAAAATTATCACAAAAAATATAGTTTACTACATTTAAAAACTCACTGTTTCAAAAATGCACATATTTTACTTTTTTTCTATCTTTATATCTCTATTAAATTTTTATATTAATTTATTTTTTTAATTTGTCCATTTTTTCACTATTTTATCGCATTTTCTCATAACTCCCATAATTATTTGTAATATTTAATATAACTTTTAGTTAATTATTATGTAAAATTAATGTAAATTATGTAAAAATTTTTTTACTTTTTTGACCTAAGGAGTTTCATTGTTAAAAAGCATTAAATTTAAGCTACTTGCACTTAGTATGCTTCCTGTTTTATTTACAGTAGTGATTATTAGTATTATTACTATAAATTTGATTGAAAATAATTCTCAAAATACAATCAAAGATTTTGAAAAGGTTATTTTAAATGAAAAAAAGGATTTGCTTAAAAATGAAGTCCTAACGGTTACAACAATTGTTGAAAATATCATAAAAAAATCTTCAAATATTGAAGAAGCAAAGCAAAAAGCTATTGAAGTTTTAAGCAGTGCTAGATATTTAAATGGTAGTGGATATTTTTTCGCTTATGAAAACAAAGGTAATGATTACTATTTCGCTTTTCATGGTACAAAACCACAGCTAAATGGTAATAAAACAGATATCAATAAACCTGATATTAAAGGGTTTGCCTTTAGAAAGGCTTTAATAGATTCTAGAAATGATGATAAAGCTTTTGTTGAATATTACTATAAAAAACCAAATACAGATAAGCTTATAAAAAAGATTGCTTTCTCAAAATATATCCCTGCTTTTAACTGGACTATTGTTACTGGAATCTATATAGATGATATTGCAAAAAAAGTTCAAGTAATGGAAGAAAAGACAATTGAAACATACAACTCTTTAGTATACACTTTAGTTGGAATAACTATTTTTGTATTGATTGTTTTATGTATTTTAATCCCTATTATTTCAAAAATCTCTATTGTTGACCCTATTAAAACTTTAGAAAAAGGATTACTTGATTTCTTAATGTTTATCAATGGGAAAAAAGATGATGCAAACTTAATTGAAGTTACGACAAAAGATGAAGTTGGAAAACTAACTATTGCAATAAATGAAAATATAAAAACAATTAGAGTTAATATAAAAGAAAATCATGAAGTATTAAATAATGTATCTAGTGTGGTTGATAGTGTTGCAAGAGGAGATTTAAGTAAAAAAATAAATGCTTCAACAAGTGATGAAACTATTAATCACTTAACAGAAGCTTTAAATACGATGATTGAATCATTACAAAATCTAACAACTCATACATTAAGTGTTTTAAAATCATATGAAAATAAAGATTTTACTAAAAGAACAAATCTTTCTTGTGAATCACATTTTAATGAATTAATGCAAGGCGTAGATAGTTTAGGAGAAGAGATTTCGAATCTTTTAAAAGATAACCTACATAATGGTCAAACACTTTATAATAACTCTAAAGAGCTAAACAATAATGTAAGTAAGTTATCAAAAGCAGCCACAGAACAAGCGGCCTCACTTGAAGAAACAGCAGCTTCACTTGAAGAGATAACTGAAACTATGAGAGACAACTCTAAAAATATGAATGCATTATTAACTAATGCAAAAGAGCTTGAAGATTCAGTGATAAATGGAAAAGAGCTATCAAATAAAACAAGTAACTCTATGCAAGAAATAAATGAGCAAGTTAGCATGATAAACGAAGCTATAAAAGTTGTAGATCAAATTGCTTTCCAAACAAATATTCTTTCTTTAAATGCAGCTGTTGAAGCTGCAACTGCAGGGGAAGCAGGAAAAGGTTTTGCTGTTGTTGCACAAGAAGTAAGAAACCTAGCCAATAGAGCTTCTCAAGCAGCAAATGAAATTCAAAATTTAGTTGAAGCTGCAACATCAAAAGCAAAAGAAGGTGATGAGATTGCATCATTAATGTATCAAGGTTATGAAAAGCTAAATGAGAATATTGTAGAAACAACAGATATTATAAATAGTGTAACTTCAAGTTCTAAAGAGCAAATGGCAGGAGTTGAACAAATAAATAATGCTGTATCACTACTTGACCAAGTAACGCAAGATAATAGTTTAGTAGCATTAAAAACAAAAGAGATTGCAAATAAGACTTCAATTATGGCAAATGACCTAGTTGAAGAAACATCAAAAAATAGATTTTAAGAAGTAGAAAACTACTTCTTAAGTCTTAGAAAAAACCTACTTTATTTTCAGAATCAAACTGACCTTTTTGCTCTTTTTGAATCTGTTCTTCAAAGTCTTCAACTTTAAATACAGGATTTTCTGTTACAGCTAGTTTATAAGCAGTATTTTTAATCACAAGTTCTATTTGTCCACCAGTAAGTTCGTGTGAAGCTAAAGCCTCTAAGTCAAAATCTTGCTCTAAAGGTAATGTTTCAGGTAAAAGCTTTTTCCAAAGTAATACTCTTTGAGCTTTATTTGGTTTCATAAACTCAATTTTATAGTTAAATCTTCTTGAAAATGCCTTATCTAAGTTTTCAAGTAAGTTTGTTGTAGCTATTAAAATTCCATCAAATCTCTCAATCTGCTCTAAGAAAATATTTTGCATTTGGTTATGCATTTTATCACTACCACTTCCAGCACCTGTAGTTCTTGAACTTAAGAATTGATCTGCTTCATTTAAAAGTAAAATTGGCTCAGATTTTGAGATTTCTCTAAGCTCATAATACTTATCAAAAATAGCTCTTACATTCTTTTCACTCTCACCTACATACATAGAAAGTATTTTTGAACAATCAAAACTAAGAACTTCTTTTTTAAGAGATTTTGCCATTGCTAAAGCTGTTAATGTTTTTCCAGTTCCAGCAACCCCATAAAAGATTATTTTTGCATCAATGCCTCTTTTTTTATCTTTTATTCCCCATTGCTTTAATCTATTTGCAACATTTTTATCAACTTGCTGTAATAAAGCATCTAATGTCTCTTTTGTTTTTTCATTTAAAACAACATCATCCAAAGTCTTTGAAGTATTTATTAGTTCGAACATATCTTGATCTTTAATCACAGAATCAAGTTTGATTTTTGTTCTTCTAGTTTTTTTCTTAGTTGGATGTGAAATTTTATATAAAATTTCATCTGGAATATAGAAGTTTCTATTTATCCCACCAAAGGCAGAAAGAACTTCATCATAATCAACTAATCCCTTTGATACTAAGTTCGAACTCTCTTCTAATAAACTTCTGTATTTGATTTTTTCATAATCATCAGATGATATTAATTCTATTAAAGCATTCATATCTCTAATTGAACCATCACCACCTGAATACTCTTCTTTTAATAAAGCTAAAAATAGTGTTTGTTCTTGATCACCTAAATCATTCTCTTTAAAAAAGTCTTCAAGCATAATAGAACTATTTGTTACTTTTACTCTCTCTTTTATTCTATTTTCTAGTAATACTAGTTTTGATTTTAATCTATTAGAACTAGGAGAGTTAATATCAAAATTTTTTCTAACAACATTTAACTGTTGAACTAAATCAATCTTGAAAAACTGGTCTTGAAGATACTCTAAATGGTCAGTATAACTTTTAATTTCAGGAAGTATAAAATCCCCTGAACTATTTTCAAATAGCTTTAAATATGAACTTGAAAGTGCAATATTTGAATTTAAAAGTTCAAGTTTTGAAACTTCATTTAATTTTATTTGATCAAAGGCAACTTGAACTAACCAACCACACTCTAAAAGGGACTTGATTAGGTCTAATTTATCTAAATGTTCATACTCTTTTATATCGTAAAATTCTGATAGTACATCTATAACAACTAAAGTGTCTCTTCCTCGTACATACTCTTTTGTTAAGTATTGAAGTAAAACTCCTTCTTCTTTTTTACATTTTAATCTTTTATAAAAGTTTGTCTTCGTAATATCCGAAGCTTTTATAAAATTAACTAACTCTTTCATCTATTTAAAATATCCTATATAATATATGTATAATCTTTGATGATACATTAAATTCTCTTAACTATTAATGAACTAATAAAATTAACAAAAAATTATCAAATTGTTACACATAAATTATTTATTAAGAATTATTTACCTATGATGTCATATTTTTTTATTATAATTATTATAAGGACTACTCATGAAAAATATTTTTCTGGCATTAATTGCTTTAGTATTCTTTAGTGCTTGTTCTGTTTCAAGTTTTAATCAAAACAGTATAAGTTCAAAAGAAGAATTAATAGAAAACTCACAAAATGGTGATATAAATGCGATGCTTCAATTAAATGAGCATTATAAATTCCCTGAAACAAAAGAGGGTTTATACTATTTCAACAAATGGTATAAAACACTTGATGAAAAAGATAATCCAAAAGATTTAACTGCTATTGCAAAAATCTATGATAAATACGCTGATATGTTTATCAATGGAAATGAAAAAGCACACAATCTTTATAAACTTTCTGCAAAACTTGGAGATAATGATGCAAATATAGCACTTATAGTCTCTTATTTAAAAAGTTATAAAAGAGAGGAAGCAAAAGCTTTACAAGAAAAAGTGATTGATAGTTTTACTCAAGAACAAGTTCAAGAGCTATACTCATTTTATTCAAAAAACTACTTCTCTAGGCAAACAAAAGATATTGAAGAGTATATGAATAAAAAAGGTTATGAATTACCTTCTGATATTATAATTCAAGAGATTAGAAAGAACTCATATAGAGCAAAAGACAATAAGAAAGAGAATCTACTAATAAATACTCTTTTAAAAAGAAATAATAGCGAAGACATCTATAAACTTGGAAATTTATACTATAAAAAATATCAATTTGAAAAAGCTATACCTTTTTATGAAAAATCATTAGAATTAAATCCAGAAAATGAAAAAGCTTTATTAGAATTAGGTGCGATTTATAGTAGGGGTAACTATAGAGAGAAAGTTGAAAAAGATACTATAAAAGAACATAACTATCTACTTAAAGCCTCTAAGTTAGGTAATGAAGAAGCTAGTTTAAAACTTTTAGAAAGCTACTCAAAGGATGAAAAATATCTTGATAAGTATTTTGCTTTAAAAGAAGAGTTACTTAAAACTGCAGAAAATAAAATAACTTTGGCTAAATTTTATAAGAAAAAAAGACAAGAGACTAAAGCATATGAGTTATTAAAAGAGTTAGCAGAAGAAGGAAATCATGAAGCTATTATTGAATTAGCAACTATTAAAATTTCTAGGTATAACTTTGTACCAGAAACTTTTAAAGAAAGCAAAAAATGGAAAGATTATATTGAAACTTCTAAAGATTCAGAATTAAAAAATAAATACATTAAAAAAATCTCTGATCCATATATGAAAAGACACTTCAAAGAAGAGTATGAAAAGTACTCAAAAAATGAGATTGAAACAAACAATATTTTTGATTTAAGAGAACTATATAGAGTAAATAAATACAGAAATAAAGAGCTTGCATTAAAAGCTATAAATAAGGCTGTAGAGTATGGAGATGTAAAAAGTACATATGATTTAATTAGTTTTTATAAATCAGATAGAGACCATAAAGATTTTAATAAAGTAGTGAAACTTTTAGAAGGTTTAGAGCAACGAGGTGAAAATAAAGCAGCTGAACAATTAGCACAATTATATTTCTCTCCTCCATATGGATTTGATAAATTTAAAGATGAAGAAAAAGCTATTAAACTTTATGAGAAATTAGCAGAAGAAGGAAACTATCAAGCTTCTAGAAAGCTAGTGGATATTTACCTTTGTGGAAGATGTGAAGGTAATAGAATTAACCATAAAAAAGCAAAGTACTATCTAGAAAAACTAGAGCCTAGAGGATACTCTTATGATTTAGCTAATCTTGGATGGGTTAATCAATATGGTGAAGGTATTAAAAGAGATTTATATAAAGCAAAAGAATATTATGAAAAAGCAGCTAAAAAAGGTTATAGAACTGCTTATTACTACTTAACATGGCTTTATTATCAAGATGATGAATCTCCAAAAGATACTATGATTAAACTTGATTATAAAAAAGCCTTAGAATACTTACACGAAGGGCATAAACAAAAAGACTTTAGAGCTACAAATCTAATTGGTGTATTTTATGAAAAAGGTTTTGGAGTAAAAAAAGATAGAGAAAAAGCTGTTAGTTATTATAAATTAGCTGCAAAATATGACATGTTTGCTGCAAATCATTTAGCAGAATATTACTATGATAAAAAAGATTATCAAAAAGCTTTTGATCTTTATAAATTCGCAGATGAAAAAGGGCATAAAGCTGCTACAGTTAAATTAGGAATTATGTATGAGAAAGGGAATTTAGGTAAAGTTGATATAGAAAAAGCGTTAAATTACTATGCAAAAGCTTATAAAAAGTATGATGATAAAGTAGCTGCTTATAATATCGGTCTTATTTTCCACTATGGAAAAGGTGGAATGAAAAAAGATAAAAAAGTTGCTAAAGAATGGTACGAAAAATCAGCTACAAAAAAAGCTAAAAATCAAGCAAAACTTTTAAAATAAAGAAGTATTTACTTCTTTATTTTATCCTTTAACTCTTTATAAAAACTATCAATTTCTTCTTGAGTCTTAAAAGCTATTTTTTGATTCTCATTTAATACAATATCAAATTTTTTAATATCAATATTTTTAATATCACTATATTTATACTCTTTAGAGTTTTTTTCTAAATCAACTGTAAAACTATTTGAGATTTCCAATATCTTGTCACTACATAAAGCTTTGTAAGAGCCTTTTGAATAAATAATAGAGTTACAATTCTGTGATTTTAAATGTTCTTCTATTTGTTGTAGATTTGATGAGTTCATCATATTTAAAGCCAATGCAATTAAAGCTATAAATAAAAAGAAAGCAATAAAAATCATTTAAATTCTCCTAATTAAATCTATGTAAATATTACAAGAATAACTCTTAACTTCGTATAATTATCAAAAATTAGATAGAATATTATGCAAAAATTACAAGCTGTATAGACAAGGAAAAAATTATGTTAAAAAGCACTACAAAACTTTTAGTGACTTCTGCAATAGCTGCTATATTTTTAACAGGATGTAATAATTATGAGCAGTCACTAAAAGTTTTACCAACAGAGTTAGCGCAAGCTAATCAATGTATTAGCCAAGATAAAGAGTTTGAAGAAAACTGCTATGATTTAATCTCTTACAAAAATACAATCGCTATTTTAAGACTTGGTATAAAAAAATATTCAGAAGGTAAATATACAGATGCCTTTACTTTATACACTTTAGCCCAAGAAAGAGGAAACTTCTATGCAAATGCCCTACTTTCAGAGCTTTACTTAAAAGGAAGAGGTGTAGTAAAAAATCAAGAACTTGGTATTGATTTATTAAAAGATACAAAAAAAGTTGACCCTATGGCAGCATACAAACTATCTTTTTATTATCTAAATGAAAAAGATTATGATGAAGCAATAGAGCTTTTAACTTTTGCAGCAAACAATAATGTAAAAAGCGCTCAATTAGAACTTTCAAAAATCTATGCAAATGGTGTATATACAAAAGCCGATACTCAAAAGAGTATCTTCTGGCTAGAAAAATTTGAAAATAAAACTAATAGTTTTATGATGAAAATCTACGGAATTTGATAACTCTCCAAAATCATCAAAATCGCTGAAATTGAAAATATAGAAAGCAATGTCTGCATAGTAATAATCGCAGACATTAGCTTTAAATCCCCTCCAAGTTCCCTTGCTAAGATATAAGCACTAGAAGCCGTAGGCATAGCTCCAAAAAGAACAAGTACCAATAAAGGAAGTCCAGTAACTCCTAAATTTACTGCCACAAAGAAAATAAGTACAGGGAAAAGTGCAAGCTTTATAAATACAGATGAAAATAGCTCAAATTTCACTTCTTTTAAGTGAGTGATATGCAAACCAACCCCAACAGATAAAAGACCTAAAGGAAGTGCAGCAGCACTTAAAAGACTAAGTGTTTTTTCAACAGGAGCAGCTAAAGAAATACCTAAAAAGTTTAATCCTCCTCCAATTATACAAGCGATAATCAAAGGGTTTTTGAAAATTGATTTCATAAAAGATACAAAAGTAATCTTATCACTAGAAGCATAAATAGAGAAGATTCCTATACAAAATACATTTATACTTGGTATTAAAAATGTCATTAAAAGTGCGGCTAAAACCAAGCCACCATCACCATAAATGGCATCTGTTAAAGCTAAAAATACATATGTGTTAAATCTAATAGAACCTTGATAAACTGAAGTTAAAGAAGGGCCGTCAAAAAAGAAAATGATTTTATCAGCTATCATAAGTAAAATTGTAATAATTCCAATAGTTAAAAGTGCTGAGAAAATAAAATTAACTCCATCAATTCCTTCTAGAGAAGCCGTTGAAAGCTTATAAATCAAAAGAGCAGGAAATAATACATAATAAGTAAATTTATCAGCATATTGCCAAAACTGCTCATCAGGAAACTTTATACGCTTTAAAAAATATCCTAAAGAGATAAGTAAAAAAATTGGTATTAGTGCTAGTAGTATGTTTTGCAAAATATATCCTAATAATTTATATAATTAAGATATTATATTTAAGTAGTTTTATTTTTTGTTTAAAACTCTAGCAAAGAAGTAAATTACTTCTCTACTAAGTCATATAAGGCTTGAATTTCCTCAGCCCAGATAGTTTCATCAATTGTTTCTAAAACTAAAGGAATATCATCCATTCTATCATCATTCATGATGAATTTAAATGCATCCCATCCAATCTGTCCTTGTCCTAAACTATGGTGTCTATCTACTCTACTTCCAAGTTCAGGTTTTGAATCATTTATATGCATTCCCATAAGGTATTGTCTTCCTACTACCTCATCAAACTCTTTCCAAGTTTTATCGTATGCTTCTCTTGTTCTAATATCATAACCAGCTGTAAACATATGACATGTATCTATACATACACCAATTCTTGATTTATCTTCAACTTTGTCGATTAAGTATGCTAAATGCTCAAATTTATACCCTAAGTTACTTCCTTGACCTGCTGTGTTTTCAATAACTAGTTTTATGTCATTTGTAGCGTCAATTGCTTGGTTTAAAGATAATGCAATTCTATCTAAACACTCTTCTTCACTTATCTTTCTTAAGTGGCTTCCTGGGTGAAAGTTAAGTCTATCAAGTTTTAAAATCTCACATCTTTCAATTTCATGTAAAAAACCATCAAGTGATTTTTGTCTTTTATCTTCTTCTGGATGCCCTAAGTTAATTAAATATGAATCATGTGGTAAGATATGTTTTGCTTCAATTCCTGTTTCTTCCATCTCTTTAAACCACTTATCTAAAACCTTTGGTTCAAAATCTTTTGCTCTCCATTGTCTTTGGTTTTTTACAAAAAGTGCAAAAGCCTTACAACCTATCTCTCTTGCATTTATTGGAGCATTAAAAACTCCACCTGTTGCGCTTACATGTGCTCCTACATATTTCATATAATCTTCCTATTAATCTAATATTATTTATACTTATTAAATTTATAATATAAGGTTAATTTAATAAGTGAATTTACCTTCATAACTTTTATATTATTTTAAGCTTATCTAAAGTGTCATTTATTAACACCTGTTAAGAAATTTACAATCTTTAGTAAGTTTTTATCATATCCTAAAATGGCTAAGTATAGAATAATTGAATATTTTAAGTTCAAAGCTCGCTATTTATGGGCTATAAAATTTCTGTAACATTTCATGTATATAATTGTTAGGGGTTATGTTATGTTACAAAATACTATATAACTTAAACTTCAAGCACAAGATTAAAATAGTGAAAAAAAGGTTTATTTGATGGAAAAAGTTGTTATTATTGGTGGTGGATATGCTGGTATTTATGCATTAAGAGAGTTAGTTAAAAACAAAAATATAAAGATTACATTAATTGATAAGCATACATATCATAACTTACAACCCGAGGTTTATGACTTAATAGCAAATAAATCTACATTTGCAGATGTAACAATTGACTTAACTACATTATGTCTTGGATTTAACCATGACTATTTAGAATTTAAAAATCTAAAAGTAAGACAGATTGACCAAAAAGAGAAGAAGATTTATACAGAAGAGCAAGAGATTGTAGAGTTTGATTACTTAATCATGGCAGCAGGAACTAGAACTTACTTCCCTCCACAAATTCCTGGACTTGGTAACTCTGATGATATCAAAAAGCTTCATAGAGCAATCACATTTAAACAAAGTTTTGAAAAACAACTTTTTGAAAAAGTAAGAGATGAAGCAAAACAGTGTGCTGATACTCATATTGTTGTAGTTGGTGCTGGTTTATCTGGTGTTGAGATTGCAGCTGAGATGGCATACTACTCAAATAAGTTCTTCAAAAGGGGTAACTTCTCATGTGACAACTTAAAAATTTCACTTATTAGTAGTCCCGATACTATTCTTCCAGGGCTTCCACAAGACCTTATAAACATTTCCCAAAAAAGATTAAAAGATTTAGGTATTAATATTATCACAGGAACTAAACTTCAAAAAGTTGAAGATGGATACTGTCACTTATCAAATGGTACTAAAATTAATCATTCATTTGTTGTATTTACAGGTGGGGTTGAAGCTTCTACTATTACAAGTGAACTTGAAGATGTTGAAAAAAATGGTAGAGGCCAAATCATAGTTAATGAATACATGCAAACACAAAACTATGAAAATATTTTTGCAATCGGTGATATTGCAGAGATTAAAGATAGAAAAGGTGAAATCATGCCTCCAAATGTTACTATTGCTAGAATCAGTGGTACAAATGCAGGTAAAAATGTACTTAATATGATTGCAGGAAGAGGAATGATTAAGTGTGATCCAAAACTTGATGGTATTCTAATCGCACTTGGTGGAACTTACGCTGCAGGTGATTTAAAAGGTATTATTACTGTAAAAGGTAGACTTGCATACGAAATCAAAAAGTATGTGTTTAGCTCATATAGAAAGCCTCTTTTAAAACTTATTAAAACAGGTTATGCAAAACTAAAAAGAATGGCATAATAAAAATAGTTTAGTCTTCAAAGACTAAACTTCATTTTCATAAGCTTCTAAATATAACTTTAACTCTTTTAAAAACTTTTCTTTATAACTTTTAGGTTCTATTATTTGAATATCAGGTAACCATGCTTTAATTATATTATCTATATCCTCTTGCGTTGAGACAGTAAACTTTATAAGTAAAGATGAATCCTCATACTCTTTAAGTATTTCTTGAGAAGGAAGTATCTTCTTTAACTTAAAATTAAAAGCTGCTTTTGGTAAAACTTTTACTTTTACCTCCATCATATTTCCATCTTCAAACCATGCACTGTGAACATTATCTAATATCTCATCAATAGGCTTATCAAGTTCAAACTTATGTTTTTTTATATTTAACTCTTTTATCTCATGAATAAATACTGTTCTTATTTTGTCATCTTTTGTATCTTTCCCAAATAAGTACCATATTCCATCAAAACTAACTACTTTATAAGGCTCTATTAAAAATATCCTATTCTTTAGTTTTAGCTCTACTGTATTATTTAACTCTATAGCTTTTTCTAAGCTATTTAATAAAGAAGAATCCATATCTATATCTTGAAAACTATTTGGCTTTATATAATATGGACTTGAATACCTAGGTGTTAAAAGTTTTGAAAAAATATCATAAGTAATCTTTTCAAAATTCGCATTTATATCTTTTATTTGAGACAAAGATAGATATACAAAAAGCATTTCATCCTCTTTTAGAGTTGTTTTATTTAAAGTAAATCCCTCTATAAACTTATATTGCCCTAAAGATGTTTTCTCAATAGGGAAATATGAAAGCCTTTGGTAAATATCTCTTTGAATAGTTTTAGCAGTTACATTAAACTCTTCTTCTAACTCTTTTCTAGTAGGAAGCTCATTATCACTTAATTTTTGTAAAATAAGCATTAATCTTCTTAAAACTTTATCACTGTTTTTTTCGCTGTTTTTCTTTGGTAAATTATCAAAATTTTTATTCATTTTTTATCTTAACTTTTCTATGCGACACTATACTGTCTTTTTATAAACATAGAATTCTATAAATTTATAATTAAAACCATATTAAGGAATTCTATGAAAAATACAAAATTAGTATTAACATCAATTTTAAGTTCAATCTTATTGATTGGTTGTGGAGGAGGAAGTTCATCAAGTACCTCATCAACAACAGTACAAGTAGAAAGAGGAGCTGTACTAAATGCTACTGTAACAGATGCAAATGGAAATATAGCAAAACCAATAAGTACTTATTCTAATATCTACAGATTTGATACAGCAGTTACTTATCCAATTACAGTTAGTTCTGGAATAATAGATGTAAATGGAAACTCTCTTGTAGATACACAAGATATTAAGTTAAATACACCATTAAAATCATCTTCAAATAAAGTATCATTAATCTCTACTTTAATATATGATTCTGATACAAATAAAGAGAATGAGAATTTAGAAAAGCTTGTAAAACTTGCAAAAGAGGAGCTTGTATTAAATACACTTGATAAACAAACACTTTTAGATTTACCAAGTCAGTCAAAAGAGAGTATGATTTTAACAAATGCTTTATATAAAAATATAAAAGAAAACTCTTCAAATAGTGATGAATATATAGACTCTTTATTTGATGAAAATAATACAAGTAGAATAACTGATGTAAAAGCATTTATTTCTTCATTAAAAACTACCTTTGAAAGTAGTACAGAAAAGAGTTTAAAACAAAAAGCCATTGAACTTGAAAACCAAGTTGTAAATGATTTACAAACATCAAGTTTAATTGAGAAATTAACTGATACAGAAGTTGAAGAAATAAAAGCCAAAATGGAAAAAAACAACAATCAAACAGAAGATAAAACTAATATTTCTTATCTTTTAAATAAAACATTTTATGAATATGAAGAAGGTTATGAAGATCTTTCATATGTAGTTCATACATATACAAACTCATATAAAGCAAAAGTTGAAAGAAATTATAAAAACTTTATGACAAATACTTGGGATATTCAAGATTTAACTAAAGATTATGATTCTGTAAAGATTGAAAATAATAGTGTAGTTACACTATATATGGGATATACTCAAACTTTAAAAATCAAAAGTTTTTCAAGTAATTATTTAACAGTTACTCTACAGTCTGTAAGCTCTGATAAAAGTGTAAATGAATTAAAAGAGATGAAGTGGTATTTTAAATCCCCTAGATAAACAAAAAGGTATTAACCTTTTTGTTTTAATCTCTTCTTATTTTTATAAGAATTCTATTTTCTTTATCCCTATGAACTATCTCTTTTTCATTTTTATTAAAAAGTTCTCTTAAAAACTCTTTTTCGTATGATTTATGTAAGTTCTTTGTATTGAAAACTTCTAGTTTTTCACATCTGAAAGTAGAACTACATATCCTATCCTCATAGATTTTCATATCAAGAACTGCTGTACCTGCACTAAAGATTTGAACCTGTGTATAATCATCATAGTTAAAAATAAATCCTTTATCATAAAACTTCATAGTTGGCGTTTTTATGAGTATCGTGGCACTTGAAGTAAGAGTAGGCTTTTGATTAAAACAGCCTGTAAAAAAAGTAATACAAATAAATAATATGGCTAAATTTCTGATACCTAATCCTTTGTTTTAAAATATTTTACTATAATATCCATAAATTATAAAATCAAAGGTTATTTATTGTTAGTACATATTTGTTGTGCAGTCGATAGTCACTATTTTTTAGAAAGAATACAAGAAGAATATCCAGATGAAAAGTTAGTAGGTTTTTTTTATGACCCAAACATTCATCCATATAGTGAATATAGACTAAGATACTTAGACGTAGAATACTCATGCCAAAAACTAGGAATTGAATTAATTGAAGGTCCTTATAACCTAGAAGAATGGCTTAAAAAAGTAAAAGGTATGGAACATCTTCCAGAAAAAGGTGATAGATGTACTGTTTGTTATGATGATAGACTTGATGTAACAGTTGCAAAAGCAAAAGAGTTAGGTCATGATAAGTTTACAACTACACTTTTAATCTCTCCTAAAAAATCTCAAGAAAAACTTGATAAGATTGGTCATAATCTTCAAAGTTTACATGGAATTGAGTTTATTTTTAGAGATTATAAAGCTGGAAATGGTGCAGAAATCCAAGGTAAAAAAGTAAAAGAAAACCAACTTTATAGACAAAACTATTGTGGTTGTTTATTTGGTTTATCAGCTCAAAGAGAAGCTCAAAAGAAAATCATGGATGAGATGTTTAATCCTATCTCAAATCAGATTTTACCTGAATCAATTGAAGAGAGATTAGAACTTTATAAAAGAAGAAACACTCTTGAAGCAAATGCTGATGAGTATAAAATCATTAAAAATAGATTTTTAAACTATAGACTTTTAAGTGGTAAAGTTCTTGTGAAAAAACAAATTACTCCTTCATATATTTTTCCTTACTCGATGATAAACAGAGGGAAAACAAATGGTAGAATTGAGTATGAAAAAGATGGGGTTAACTATCTAAATCGTGATGAAGTAAAAGTAATAAGTTTAGACAAATACAATGAAATTGCTTCAACAAACTATAGTAGTGTTAAAGAGCTTATGTATAACCCTCCTTTATTTGATGAAGAGATGAAAATAAGAGCAAAAATAATCAAAAGCCCTTATGATTTAAGCTGTATAATTGTTTTAGATGAGATTATTGATGAAAAATATGAAATTTTTATTGATGCTCAAACATATGATGATGTAAGAGAAGAGATAGTATGAAACTTTTAGTATGTGCCATGGAAACATCTTCAAATATTCACTTAAAGGAGCTTAAAAAGCACCTAAGTGATGATATAGAATTTATTGGTGTTTTTGATAAAGAGCTTGGTAAGCCAATGTATGACTTGACATCTTTAGCTATTATGGGATTTATAGATGCCCTTAAAAAGCTTAGGTTCTTTTTTAAATTAAGAGATGAACTTGTAGATGCTGCAAAAGATTGTGATAAAGTTCTTTTAATGGACTCATCAGGATTTAACCTGCCTTTAGCAAAAAAGCTTAAACAAAGGTATCCAAATAAAGAGATTATTTACTATATCCTTCCACAAGCTTGGGCATGGAAAAAAGGTAGAGTAAAAAAACTTGAAGCATACTGTTCTAAACTTTGTTCAATTATTCCTTTTGAGAGTGAACTTTATACTCAAAAAGATAAAATCACTTATGTAGGACATCCCTTACTTGATGAAATACATCACTTTAAAGAAGAGCTTACACAAAGTAATAAGATTGCTTTTATGCCAGGAAGTAGAAAAACTGAAATAAAAAACCATATGCCTATTTTTAAAGAACTAGCAAAAAGAATTCCAAATAAAGAGCATATCTTAATAATCCCTTCAAAATTTGATGATGAATATATTAGTAGAACTTATGGTGATATATCAGATTTTACTATTTCAAGACAAGCTCATGAAACCTTACAAGAAAGTGAATATGCTTTTATTTGTTCAGGTACAGCAACATTAGAAGCAGCATTAATAGGAACACCATTTACTCTTAGTTATATTGCAAAAAAACTAGATTATAAAATAGGTAGAACCTTTGTGAAATTACCATATATTGGGCTTGCAAATATCTTCTTTGATAAAATGGGTAAAGCTTGTATTCATAGTGAATTTTTACAAGATGATGTTAGTGTTGAAGCATTATTAAATGACTATAAAACAATGAATAAACAGAAGTTTTTTGAGGATTCAAAAATCCTTCGAGATTACTTAAAAAATGGAAGTTCGAAAAACGTAGCGAGCATAATTCAAAACTAATTTTTTTTTCGATAAAATATCTACCATTAATTAAATTTTAGGATAATAGATGTTAGATATTACGGAAATTCAAGAAATACTTCCTCATAGATACCCTTTTTTATTAGTAGATAGAATTACTGAAATGCAAAAAGGTGAAAGCATTGTAGGGTATAAAAATATCTCTATAAGTGAGCCTGCATTCATGGGGCACTTCCCTGGACACCCAATTTACCCTGGTGTATTAATTTTAGAAGGTATGGCACAAGCAGGTGGAGTTTTAGCTCTTAAGAGTAATGACTTAACAAATGAAGAGTTACAAAACAAAGTTATTTACTTCATGAGTATTGACAAAGCAAAATTTAGAAACCCTGTAAAACCAGGTGACCAATTAGTTTATAAAATCGAAGTTTTAAAATTAAAAGGTAACCTAATCGTTTTAGATGGAAAAGCTTATGTTGATGATAAGTTAGTTGCTCAAGCTGAATTAAAAGCTATGGTAGTAGACAAATAATTAGGTAAAAAATGAGTAATATTCATAAAACAGCAATAATTGAAGATGGTGCACAAATAGGTGAAAATGTAACTATTGGTGCCTACACAATTATTGGTAAAGATGTAAAAATCGGTGATGGAACTATCATTGATTCACACACAGTTGTAGAGGGTAAAACTACAATTGGAAAAAACAATCATATTTTTTCACATGCTGCTATTGGAACAATTCCACAGGATTTAAAATTTGATGGTGAAGATGTAGAACTGATTATTGGAGACAATAATAAAATCAGAGAGTTTACACTGTTCAATCCAGGAACTAAAGGTGGTGGTTCTATAACAAAAATTGGAAGTAATAATTTATTCATGGGATACACTCACGTGGCTCATGATGTAATTGTTGGTGACAATTGTGTATTTGCTAACTGTGCAACATTAGCAGGTCATGTTGAAATTGATGACTTTGTTGTAGTTGGGGGTCTAACTCCAATTCATCAATTTTGTAAAATAGGAACTCAAGTTATGATTGGTGGAGGTTCTGTAGTAACACAAGATATTCCTCCATTTTGTTTAGCTGAAGGTAATAAAGCTGTATTAAGAGGTCTTAACTTAAATGGTTTAAGAAGAAGATTTGAAAACAGAGAAGACATCAATGCAATCAAAACAGCATATAAAGCTTTATTTGAAGCAGGAAAACCTTTAGCTGATGTAGCAAATGAGTTACTAGAAAATGAAAATAAATATGTAAAAGAATTAGCATCTTTTTGTTTAAACACAAAAAGAGGAATTCCTTATAACAGAAAATAAAAAAATAGGTTTAGAAAATGAGTAAAGTAACGTGTGATTTTTGTGGGGCAACAGATAGCGCTAGCAATCCAGTAATAGCTGGTGACAATGCTTGTATTTGTAAAGCTTGTGTTGGCGCTGCACATGAAATAATGAATGGAAGTACTCCTGAAGATATGGAACACTTACCATCAGTAATTGAAGAAGAAAAAGTTCAAGAAGAGATAAAGCTTAGAACACCAGCTGAACTAAAAGCTATTTTAGATGAGTATGTAATAGGTCAAGAAAGAGCAAAAAAAGTTTTATCAGTTGCAGTTTATAACCACTACAAAAGAATTTTTAGACACAATGAAATTGATGATGACACAGAATTAAATAAATCTAATGTTCTTTTAATTGGACCTACTGGTTCAGGTAAAACACTTTTAGCTCAAACAATTTCTAAATATCTAGATGTACCTTTAGCAATCGCAGATGCTACATCACTTACAGAAGCTGGGTATGTTGGTGATGATGTTGAAAATGTGGTTACTAGACTAGTTCAAGCTGCAAATGGTGATATTGAAAGAGCTCAAAGAGGAATTATCTTTATTGATGAAGTTGATAAAGTTGCAAGAATGAGTGAAAACAGATCAATCACTAGAGATGTTTCAGGAGAAGGTGTTCAGCAAGCACTACTTAAAATAGTAGAAGGTTCTGTTGTAAATGTTCCACCAAAAGGTGGAAGAAAACACCCTGGACAAGATGCACTTCAAGTTGATACTACTAATATTTTATTTGTTTGTGGTGGAGCATTTGATGGACTAGAAGATATTATCAAGAAAAAACAAGGTGCTAACGTACTTGGTTTTAATCAAGATAAAAAATCTAAAAAAGAAGATGAAAAAATCATTTCACAAGTTGAAACAGATGATTTAGTAAAATATGGTTTAATTCCTGAATTAATCGGTAGATTACATATGGTAGCCACTTTAAATGAAATCACTGAAGATGATATGGTACATATTTTAACAGAACCAAAAAATGCACTTATCAAACAATACATCAAACTTTTTGAAATGGATGATGTAAACTTACAATTTGAAAAAGATGCATTAAAAGAACTAGCAAGATTAGCTATTGAAAGAAAAACTGGGGCAAGAGGTCTTAGATCAATTTTAGAAGATATTATGCTTGACATTATGTATGATCTTCCAAAATATAAAAACAAGACAATTACTATTACAAAAGATGTAGTAAAAAAAGAACAAGAACCAAAAATCGCATAAGATAAGAGAGGGAGAATAAAGTGTTTTTAGATAAATTAATTGGTCTATTTTCAAGTGATATGGCAATTGACCTTGGAACTGCTAATACTATTGTTTCTGTAAAAGGAAAAGGTATTATCATAAATGAACCATCAGTTGTAGCAGTACAAAATGATAAGTATGGTAGAGATAAAATTTTAGCAGTAGGTCAAGAAGCTAAACAAATGATTGGTAAAACACCATTAAACATTCAAGCAGTTAGACCTATGCAAGATGGGGTTATTGCCGATTTTGAAATGACTGAAAGAATGATTAGATACTTTATTGAAAAAGCCCACTCTAGAAAATCTTTTATCAGACCTAGAATCATTATTTGTATTCCTTACGGTATTACACAAGTTGAAAGAAAAGCCGTAGAAGAATCAGCAATGAGTGCAGGTGCAAGAGAAGTATTCCTAGTAGAAGAACCAATGGCAGCTGCTATTGGTGCTGGAATTCCTGTATCTGACCCTTCTGGTTATGTGGTTGTTGATATTGGTGGTGGTACTACTGAGATTGGTGTAACTTCTCTTGGTGGACTTGTTCTTTCTAAATCAATCAAAGTTGCTGGAGATAAGTTTGATAAATCAATTATTGATTATGTAAGACAAAACTACAACTTATATATAGGTGAGAGAACTGCTGAGAATATCAAGATTGAAATCGGAACTGCTATTAAACTTGATACTGAACTTAAAATCAAAGTAAAAGGTAGAGATAACTCTGGTTTACTTTCAACTATTGAACTTGGAAGTGAAGGTGTTAGAACTGCAATTAAAGAGCCGTTAAAAGAGATTGTTTCTGCGGTAAGAAGTGTTCTTGAAGATATGCCACCTGATTTAGCAGGAGATGTTGTTGATAATGGTGTTATTCTTACAGGAGGAGGAGCACTTATTAGAGGTTTAGATGAATATATAGCTGATATTGTAAAACTTCCTGTAAAAGTTGCAGAAGATCCACTTCTAGCAGTAGCTTATGGTACAAGCAATGTATTAGATGAGGATGCACTTTTAAAACTAATCACTAATGCGTAAATTCTTTTTTATTGTACTTTTTTTAGTAGTTGGGCTATCTTACCTTCTTGAGGTAGATAGGCTAATTGCTAAAAACTTTACTTTCCTAAATGATATAAAACTATCATATATAAACTCTGTTATTGATATTTCTACAAGTATTGAAAAATACTTTAATCAAGCTTCTAGAATCGATGAACTTGAAATTGAAAATGAAGAACTAAAAAACTATAGAGCCCTATATCTTACAACTCAAAAGAAACTTGAAGGTATAAATAGATTTATTTCTACAAATGAAGAAAATCAAACAAACATAGACATAAAACAAACAAAAGTTTTATCTTATATAAACTTCAATGATTTCACTAAAGTATGGCTTGATTATGAAAAAAAAGATGATACTATTTTAGGTCTTATCACTCAAGATTATGCTGCAGGGATTGTTGTAAAAGAACAAGATAGAGCTGTTGCACTTTTAAATGGAAATGAAAAGTGTTCATATGCTGTCTTTATTGGAGAGAGTAAAACACCTGGTATTTTAACAGCAAAAAAAGATAAATCAATTCTAATCAAATTTATTCCTATGTGGTCAGAAATTAAAGTTGGAGATGAAATCATAACATCTGGGATGGATAATATTTTTATCGAAGGCTTAAAAGTAGGAAAAGTAAAAGAGATTCAAATACTACCACAAATGAAAACAGCAACAGTAGAAATGTATGCTAATGTTTTAAAGAAAAAATATTTCTATGTTTATAAACAAGCTGCTAAAACAAAAAAAGAAAAATTAGAAAAAACTGAAGAACAAACTATTAATAAATAACTAAATCTTCTATTACTTTAAAGACTCCCTACCCTTATATAACGAACTGTTACTTATAATATTTATTTCTTTTTTTAAGAAATAATTGTAAAATATTGTATTAAAAGTAAGGATAATTTATGCGAAACTATATGGAAGTACTTAGTAAATTAACTATTTTATATGTTGAAGATGAAGACTCTGTAAGAACAGAAATGGTAAAGTTACTTTCCTATGTTTTTAAAGATATCATACCTGCAACTGATGGACAAGATGGTCTTGATAAATTTAAAGAGAATAGAGATAAGATTGATATTATTTTATCAGATATAAGTATGCCCGTTTTAAATGGGGTCGAAATGATAAAAGAAATTAAGAAGATTGACAACACTATTCCTACAGTTTTCCTTACAGCTCATGAAGATAAAAGCTATTTATTAGAATCAATCAACATGCAAATTACTCAGTACATCATAAAGCCTATTAGTGGAGATGATTTACTTGATAAGATTTATGTGGCATATCTTCCAACTTTACATAATAAACAAATAAAAGAGAAAAACAAAGAACTTGAAAAGCTAAATGCTCAAATTCTAAGAGAGTCAGAAGAAAAAGTAAAAAGAATTATGAAAGAGCAAGCTAGAACTAAATCTATGAATGACCTTTTTAACGCTCACACGATTAGTTTAGAGTTAGACCTTGAAGGTAAAATCACTTATGCAAGTGACTTATTTTTAAATATTTCAAAATTTAAAAAAGAGGAGCTTATTGGAGCATACTATGACATTATAAGAGAAGAACCTCAATCAAATGAATTTAATGAAATTAAAAAAAGTATTGAAGAAAATGGACATTGGAAAAATAATGTTAAAAACAAAAAACGAAATGGTGGACATTATTGGTTAGATAGTGTTATCTTCCCAGTTTTAAATAGTAATGAAGAAATTGAATCTTATAAATCTATAGAAATAGATATCTCAAGTCTAAAAAAAGTTGAAGAATCTTTAGGTTTCTTATTTGAAGATGATGACGAAGAAGAGTTTAGTATTTACTAATATCTTTAAACATAGAGGAAATCAATTTAAAATTGATTTTACTCTATTAAAATAGAATTTTACTAATATGAAGCCATAATTCTATCTACTTCACCCCAAGAAAGTTGGTCATTTTTATCTTTTGTTCCTTTGAACATATTATAAACATATCTAGCAAACATATCAGTTTCTAGGTTTACTTTTGTTCCCACTTTATATCTTTTAAATAAAGTGTTCTCAATTGTATGAGGAATGATTGTAAGTCTAAATGAGTCTTTCATTACATCATTTACAGTAAGTGAAACACCATCGATTGTCACACTCCCTTTTGGAATAATATATTTTGAATATTCACTTGGAAGTGACACATAAAAATCAGTTGAGTTACCATTGTTTTTAATAGCACTAATTGTTCCTAAACAATCAACATGACCTTGAACTATATGACCTTCAAATCTATCACCCATCATCATAGCAGGCTCAATATGTACTTCATTTCTATAGTTTTCCATTGCCAAAATTTTTTGAGATTCTGGTGAAAGTTCTACTGTAAAAGTATCACTTGTAAATCTAACAACAGTTAAACATGCACCATTTACTGCTATAGAATCCCCTATTTTTGGGCTATACTTTGCTTTTAATGTTAAGAAGTTATTTTTAAGGCTCACTACTTGAGCCATCTCTCTTATAAGTCCAGTAAACACTGTATTCCTTCATATTTTTTATACGATATAGTATCTAATAACATTTAATTTCTAAATTAAGCATTAAATCTTAAAAAAAGTTAAAATATATTTGGAATAATCATATTTTTTTGGTATTATACGAAAAAAATATTCTGAAGCCAATTTTTATACAAAAAATTACTATTCGAAAGCTTCAAATGACTTATAAATAATATAAATACTACCTGATATTTTTGGAGAAACTATGAAATATGATATTATCGTTGTAGGTGGAGGACATGCTGGTATTGAAGCAGCCTTAGCATCTGCAAGAATGGGTAAAAAAACCCTACTTATTACAATGTTAGTAGAGCAAATTGGAGCTGCTTCTTGTAACCCTGCTATTGGTGGACTTGCAAAAGGTCACCTAGTTAGAGAACTTGATGCCTTAGGTGGAGAAATGGGTCTATGTACTGATGCAACAGGTATTCAGTTTAGAATCCTAAATGCTTCAAAAGGTGCAGCAGTTCAAGGAAGTAGAGCTCAAATTGATATGGATAAATATAGAGAGTATATGAGAAAAGTTTGTCACAACACAGACAATCTTGAAGTATACCAAGATGAAGTAAGTGAACTTCTAGTAAATGCCAATAAAGAAGTTTACGGTGTAAAAACAAGACTTCAAGAAGAGTTCGAAGCTTCAAAAGTTATCCTTACAACTGGTACATTTATGAAAGGACTTATCCACATTGGTGAGAATAAGTATGATGCAGGTAGAGCATGGGAGCTACCATCTTCAACTCTATCTATTCAGTTAAAAGAGCTTGGATTAAATGTAGGAAGACTAAAGACAGGAACACCTGCAAGACTTGATGGAAAATCAATCAATTTTGAAAACATGGAAATGCACGGTGGAGATGTAAATCCAGCACCTTTCTCTTTTAGAACAAACAAAGAAGAGTTTAATCCTACTCAATACCCATGTTATATTACATATACAAACCTTGGAACGCATGATACTATTAGATCAAACTTCGATAGAACTCCACTATTCACAGGTCAAATCGAAGGTACAGGGCCTAGATATTGTCCAAGTATTGAAGATAAAGTAAATAGATTTGCTGAGAGAGATAGACACCAATTATTCTTAGAACCACAAACTTCAATGTGTACAGAATATTATATAAATGGTTTATCAACATCATTACCTATTGATGTTCAAAAAGAGATGATTCATTCAATCGTTGGTTTAGAGAATGCAAAAATCATTAGATATGGATATGCAATCGAATATGATTATGTAGACCCTACTGAGTTAAAACACACTTTAGAGACTAAAAAAGTTAAAAACCTTTATAATGCAGGTCAAATTAATGCTACAACTGGTTATGAAGAAGCAGCAGCTCAAGGTCTTATGGCAGGTATTAATGCTGCATTAGCAATAGATGGGAAAGAGCCTTTTATACTAAGAAGGGATGAAGCTTATATTGGAGTTTTAATCGACGACTTAGTTACTAAAGGAACAAATGAACCATATAGAATGTTTACTTCAAGAGCTGAATACAGACTTCTTTTAAGAGAAGAAGGAGCTGACTTAAGATTATCTGGATATGGTCATGAACTTGGACTTATTGATGATGAAACTATTGAAAAAGTAAAATTCAAACAAAAAGCTATTGATGATGCTATTGAATTTATGAGAGAAGAATGGTTCACATCTAAAAAAGAGAACCTTGAACTACTTGAAAGATTAGGACAAGATAAAATCAAAGATAGAGTTCTTTTAGTTGATATTGTAGGAAGAAGTACAGTACAAATAGAACACTTTAACGAATTTTTACCTCAATTCTCTGATTTATCAGACTATTTAAAAGAGCAAATTTTAGTAGAAGCAAAATATTATAGATATGTTGAAAAACAAAAGAAGCAAATCGATAAAATGAAAAAAATGCTTAAAATGACTATCCCTGAAGATTTTGATTACAAACAAATCTCTGGATTATCAAATGAAGCTATTGAAAAGCTAGAAAAATTTAGACCACCTACTCTTTTCAATGCAAGTGAAATTTCAGGAATAACACCAGCAGCAATTGATGTTATTCATATGTATATGAGTGTTAAAAGTTCTAAAAATAGTAATTAACAATATAATTTAAAAAAGGAAAACAATGATTGATAAAATAAAAAACAATAAAATTGCACAAATATTAATAGTAAAGGTGTTAACAATCATTGCAATTGGTGCAAACTTATATTTTTCGTAAGAAATTAAATAAGTTTTCATCTATCCAAATCTTTTCATTACACTTAACATAAAAGTATTATTCTTCTCGTTCTTAATTAAAGAATAATACTTTTAATATTCTTTTCATATAAAACTAATATTTTATTTTAAACTTAATTTAATTAAACCCTTTGTAGCTTTTTAGTATACTATCTACTTAAATATATACAAACCATTATAAAAGGTAATTAATATGCAAGTTTATTTTTATGCAAAAAGTGGTCATGCAATAGGTCTTGAAGGTGCAAAAAGATGTGCAGCTATTGTAAATGAATTAAAAGAGTTTGATCCTATTTTATGTACTAGTGATTTTAGGGCAGGAGCTTTTGCAAAAGACTTATTAGGTATTAGAAGATATGTAAATATTGATGTTGTAAGAAACCTTCATAATATCATGCAAAAAAGAGATATCCTACTTTATGATACTGATGAAACAAATGAGTTAATGAAAGAAGGAATGAATGAGTTTTGTTCACTTGTTTATAATTTAGATGAATTAGGTGAAATTATTGTAGATAAACAACTTTATACAAAAGTTGAAAATCCAAGTATTGAAAAAACTATTTTCTTTGGAGATGATGATTACAATGAACTATTTTTACAAGGGGTAAAAGAGTCTTCTAAACATGAAATTACTCTTCTTATGGGGCATTATTTCTTTTTAGGGAATGAAAAAGTATTTACTCAACACTTTAATGAGGTAATAGATGAAGAAGAGTATGTAGAAACTATTCAAAACAGTAAATACTTATTAACAGCATCACTTCAAACTGCATTAGAGTCTATTTCATGTGGAAATAGTCCTGTTTTATTCAAAAGAGAAGATAAATCATATAATGAAGATTTAATCAAAAAATTAAATATTCCAGTAATAGAAGCAAAATCAATTGACAAAACAATAGAAGAGTTTGATGATATTATAAAATCTTATCCAACTATTGAAAATTTTGAGATTTATGACATTTCACAAGTAAAAAATGAAATTACTCAAAAAATAGAAGCCTATAAAAAGCTTACTCAAGGGTAATAATGAATACTCTTTCATAACATAAGTTTTACTTATAGTTATTTATGGTTATTATAAGGAAGCTTTATATATAATTAAGCTTATAATCATTAACGAAAGGTTTTACAGTGAAAGAGAAAAATCAATTTTTAAGTAAAACTCCTTATAGAATTAAAAGGTATTATGGATATGTATTAGCTACTATCATATCTTTATCTTTACCTTTTATTACTATAGGTGGTAACCACATCTTTTTATTATCATTCGATAAGAAACAACTTCATCTTCTTGGTACTGCATTTGATATGCAAGAATTATACTTAATGCCATTTTTACTAATGCTTCTATTCTTAGGTATTTTTGCCGTAACATCACTTGGTGGTAGAGCTTGGTGTGGTTGGGCATGTCCTCAAACAATCTTTAGGGTTGTATTTAGAGATTTAATTGAAGGTAAACTTTTAGGTCTTAGAAGAATTAAAAACAAACAAAAAGACCCTGACTATTCAAAGCCTCAAAATGCTTCAAAAAGAGTTATTGCAATCATCATTTGGGCATGTTTAGCACTTATTGCTGCTTCTAACTTTATGTGGTATTTTGTTCCACCTGAAGATTTCTTTGCGTATATTCAAAATCCTACTGAACATATGTTCTTAATTGGATTTGTATTAGCAATTGCAGCATTTTTAATTTATGATGCAGTATTCCTAAAAGAAGACTTTTGTGTATATATTTGTCCTTATTCAAGGGTACAATCAGTACTTTATGATGATAACACTTACCAAGCTATTTACTCTACAAATAGAGGTGGTCAGATTTACAATGATAGTAAAGAGAAAATCATCTTTAAAGCAAAAGATTTACCAAATCAAACTGATGAATGTACAACATGTGAATCATGTGTAACTGTTTGTCCTACACATATTGATATTAGAAAAGGTTTACAACTTGAATGTATTAACTGTTTAGAGTGTGTTGATGCTTGTACAACAGTTATGGGTAAATTAGGAAAACCATCACTAGTTCAATGGTCAAGTACAAATGAAATTAAAAATGATAAACCAACTAAAATGATTAGAAAACAAACAGTTATGTATGCAGCTGCACTTACTATTGTTTTAGGTTTACTTTTTGCAATGGGTGGAACAAAAGAGTATATGCTTTTAAATGTTAATAAAACTACTCAATTATATTCAGTAAAAGAGGATAATGTGGTTACGAATAATTTCATATTCTTATTCCAAAATACTGAATCAAAACCTTTAACTTATCACTTAGAAGTTGTAGATAACAAAGATATTGAAATTAAAAGATATAAACCATTTACACTACAACCTGGAAAACTTAGAAAAAAAGTTGTTATTTTACAAACAAATAAAGTTTTAGTAAAAGATAACACAAAAGACACACCAATCACAGTAACTGTTAGAGCTTATGCTAAAGAAGACCCTAAAAGAGTTAGTGTTTTAAGAAAAGCTGTGTTTATTTATCCAAGAGCAGATAAACTAAAATAATTTATTAAATCTTAAAAGGAAGCTTCTAGCTACCTTTTAAGAAACTTTCATAAGCCTAGCTTAACTTATCTATCAACAAACTTTAGCTAAAATCGCGAAATATATTTATGACTATTTAATTTAATTGGAGTATTTTTAATGACTAAATTCATTTTTGTAACGGGTGGAGTACTAAGTTCGCTTGGTAAAGGTATCACTTCTGCTTCTATCGCAACAATTTTAAAACAATCTGGATTCAAAGTAAGTATGCTAAAAATCGACCCTTACTTAAATGTAGACCCAGGTACAATGAGTCCACTTGAGCATGGAGAAGTTTTTGTTACAGCTGATGGTGCTGAAACTGACCTTGACTTAGGAAACTACGAAAGATTTATTGACACAACTTTAACTGCTAAGAACTCTTTTACAACTGGACAAGTTTACCAAAGTGTAATCAAAAGAGAAAGAGAAGGTGGTTACTTAGGTAAAACTATTCAAGTTATTCCTCATGTTGTTGATGAAATCAAAGATAGAATCTATGCAGCAGCTGATGAAAAAGATTTCTTAATCATCGAACTTGGTGGAACTGTTGGAGATATCGAAGGTTTACCATTTATGGAAGCTATTAGAGCTATCAGACATGAAAAGCCAAAAGATAAAACTATGAACATTCATGTAAGTTTAGTTCCTTACATCAAAGCAGCAGGTGAATTAAAAACAAAACCAACTCAACACTCAGTTCAAGAGTTAAGAAGAATTGGTATTACTCCTCATATGTTAGTATGTAGAACAGAAAAAGAGTTACCAAAGAACTTAAAAGATAAATTAGCTTTATCTTGTGATATTGATAGAAATGCAGTTATTGAAGCAGGTGACGCACAATCTATTTATCAAGTTCCATTACACTTTATTAAAGAAGGAATCTTAACTCCGTTATCTGACCACTTTAATATCAAATTTAAACCAAATATGGAAAGATGGGATACTTTAGTTAAAAATATTTTAGTTCCAAAAGACGAAGTTACAATCGCATTTGTTGGAAAATACTTAGATTTAAAAGAGTCATATAAATCATTAATCGAAGCATTAATTCATGCAGGAGCACACTTAAATACAAAGGTAAATATTCACTGGTGTGATTCAGAAAAAATTGAAGATACAGGTGCATACGAAGTTATCGGAAACTCAGATGGTATTTTAGTTGCTGGTGGATTTGGACACAGAGGTGTTGAAGGAAAGTTAAAAGCTATTCAATATGCAAGAGAGAATAAAATTCCTTACTTAGGTATCTGTCTTGGTATGCAATTAT
Source organism: Arcobacter pernae (assembly GCF_049472135.1). Taxonomy (NCBI): domain Bacteria; kingdom Pseudomonadati; phylum Campylobacterota; class Epsilonproteobacteria; order Campylobacterales; family Arcobacteraceae; genus Arcobacter; species Arcobacter pernae. The sequence continues at coordinate 18,312 of NZ_JBMOVV010000010.1, read as the reverse complement.
CAATTGTAGAGTACTCAAGAAATGTATTAGGTATCGAAAATGCTACATCTGTTGAATTTGATGAAAATGCACAAGAGCCTGTAATTTACTTAATTGATGAATTTATGGATCAAAGTGGTAATAAACAATTAAGAACTCATAAATCACCAATGGGTGGAACTATGAGATTAGGTGAATATCCATTTGAGCCATTAAAAGGAACAAATCTTCAAAAAGCTTATGGAAATGAAGAAATATACTATGAAAGACATAGACATAGATATGAAGCAAACCCAGCTTATAAAGAAAGATTAGAAGAAGCGGGAATGGTTATTTCTGGACAATCAAATGGATTAATTGAAGCAGTTGAAATTAAAGACCATCCATGGTTTGTAGGTGTACAATTCCACCCTGAATTTACATCTCACTTAGAGACTCCAAATCCAATTATTTTAGAGTTTGTTAAACAAGCAAATAAAAAAGACTAATGTCTAAAATTACAAAAAATAGACTTTTTGAAATTTTGTCTGCAAGGCATGTGAATAATCCTTATTCACGACTTGCAGATATACCCTCACCTGATAACTTCAAAGATATTAAACAAGCCTCAACAAGAATAAAAGAAGCCGTACTAAACAATGAAACTATAACTATAGTTGGAGATTATGATGTAGATGGTGTTGTATCAACTACTATTATGTTAGATTTTTTTAACAAAGTTGGATACAAAGTAAATCACATCATACCAAATAGATTCGAGCATGGGTATGGATTATCACCAAAAATTGTTGATATGATTGATAAAGGCTTAGTGATTACTGTGGATAATGGTATTTCTGCAGTTGAAGCAGCTAAAAAGCTTCATGAAAAAGGAATTGATTTAATCATTACAGATCATCATACAGTAGGAGATGAGTTACCACCTGCTATTGCTGTTGTAAATCCAAAACAAGCAGATTGTAATTTTGAGTTTAAAGATATTTGCGGAGCTCAAGTTGCTTGGTATTTGTGTGCCGCAATTAAAAAAGAGTTAAACCTAAATATCAATATGAGTGATTTTTTAGATTTATTAGCCCTTGCTATAGTTGCAGATATTATGCCTATGACTGAACTTAATTATACTATGGTAAAACAAGGTTTAAAAAAAATCAAATCATCAAAAAGAGAAGCCTTTAAAAAGCTAAATGAAGTTATGAGTAAAGAAGCGTTGGTTTCAGATGATATTGGCTTTTTTATTGCTCCTAAGATAAATAGTGCAGGAAGAATGGATGATGCTTCTATAGCTTTATCTTTCCTTCTTTCAAATAACTCTTTTAGAGCAAATGAATCTCTTCAACTTTTAGAAGAGTTAAACAATTATCGAAAAACCCTACAAGAAGAAATTTCTCAAAAAGCCTTAAATGCTTCAAAACAAGAAGATAATGCTGTTGTTGTTTGGGGAGAGGATTGGCATGAAGGTGTTATAGGAATTGTTGCTTCTAAAATGTCTAATCATTTTAAAAAACCTGCTTTTATCTTTTCTATAAATAATGGAATTGCAAAAGGAAGTGCAAGAGCAAATGCTGATATAAACCTTTATGATTTAATTACAAAAGCTAACCACTTATTATTAGGATATGGTGGTCACAAAAATGCTGCTGGTTTATCTATGAAAGAGGAAAACCTTGAAGAGTTCAAAGCTATCATAAATAAAGAACTAGAAGATAAAAAAGATAAATTACATATTGAACCTACAACATTAGGAGAATTAGATGTTTCTTCTGTTGATTTAGAGTTTTTATCTATTATTGAACAGTTTGAACCATATGGACTTCAAAATCATAAGCCAATATTTAAAATCTCAAATGTTAACTTAGTAAAATATGATTTAATAGGAAAAGATAAAAATCATTTAAAACTAACTTTAAATAGCGAGGGTGTAATATTCGAAGCTTTAAAATTTAATGATAGTAATACTGAATTAGCAAATAGACTTGATATGATTGTATCAGTAAATAAAAATGAGTTTAGAGGAGAGCTTAGCGCTCAGTTCTTAATCCAAGATATTTTATAAAACTACTCTTGGTCTAAGAATAATACTTCTTTTTTCTTCACCCTCTAAATCTAAAATTTCTTGATCAATTGAAGTTCTTTCATGAGAAGATGCAAGAATATTTCCAGTTTGAATATCAATAAGCTTGATAAATATATTTAAGCTTCTAGTTGAAATAGAGTATGTTCCAACAACAGCATATCTTGCTTTTGTAACCTCATCTGAAATGATTTTATTTTTATCTCGAACAAGCATATTAAAACCTTGCTGTCCTAACTGAAACTCTTTACCAAAGATTACTTCTTTTACAACTATATCTAAAGATACTAATTTATCTTTTAACATATTTGAAAGTAAAAAACCAAGCTGAGATTTATTTTCTAAATCTTGAATATTTACAAAATCTGATACTAAAACAACTTCTTCATATGCTACATTTTTTTTGATTTTTGCAGCTGACTCATCAACTAATTTTGAAACTAGCGAATGAAAATCATTGGCTCCATCAATTGGATTTTTATAATATGTACATGAAGTTAAAAAAAGAGTTAAAAAACTAAGAAGTAAAAAACTTCTTAAGCTTTTAAAATAAGAGGGTTTCATTTAGATTATTGTTCTTTTACGATTTTTACAGTTCTAGCTGGTCTACAATCATTAAACATCATACAGTCATTTGCTCTTCCATGATGATATGTAGATCTTGCACTTGTGATAATTCTTCCAGTAATATTATCAATTACTCTTGCATTTAAAATTACTTTTTTATACTGTCTAGAGTAAGTTCCAACTACAACATAAGTATTTGGAGTTTTACCTTTCATTTGTCTTACTTTTCTAGTAATAAAATACTCACCATTATCATCAACAGAAACAGCTAATTGACCTCTAAATTCAATAATATTGAAACCTTTGTTTGAAAGTTCGTTAATTAAACTTTCACTTACAATTCTACCAAACTCTGTAGTTTTCTTGAACTGATCTAATCTTACGAAAGAAGTTATAATTACAGGTTTATTTGTTGCAAGCTTTTGATTTCTCATCATTTGAGTTGCTAAAGAGTTAATAGTTCCTTCTAAAGTATACTGTTTAGTTACAAATCTTTCTTGATCATTTGCAATTTTTAAGTACTCTTTAGTAACTTGAACTTCGTTATTTGTTTGTTGAAGGTGACTTGTACTTAAGTTTGCGCTGCCACTATCATCAACTTGCTGACCTTTTACAGTTGGTAATTGTTCTTTCTGTACTATCGTTTGATGTATTTGACATCCCGAAAATAACATAGCAGCTGCAGCTACTAAACAAGTCTTTGTAAAAGTTTTCAACATAAAATTCCCCTTAGTATAATTGTTTAAATTTTATTTAAAACAAACTTATAAAATCTTGAAAAAACCCGTAAATAGCATTTTTCTTTTGTTATTCAATTGTAATCAAACTACTCTAAAATTCGAATATGAAATACAAAAGCATTTTTATATCAGATATTCACTTAGGAACTAGGTTTTCTAAGGCTAAAAAGTTATTAAATTTTTTAAAACACAATGAGAGTGAAAATCTAATTTTAGTTGGGGATATTATAGATGGTTGGGCAATAAAACGAAAATTCGTTTGGCCTCAAACTCACTCAGATGTTATTCAAAAAGTTTTAAAAAAAGCCAGAAAAGGAACAAATGTTCATTTTATCACTGGTAACCACGATGAGTTTATAAGACCCTTTGTACCACTAGTTTTAGGTGACTCTTTAAATATTTCTAATGAACTTGACTATCAGGGAATTAATGGTAAAAAATATTATATAACCCATGGTGATTTTTTTGATTCAATTACTATGACTAAAAAATGGTTAGCCATTCTTGGTGATTATGGGTATGATTTGCTTTTATATTTAAATGCTGCCTTAAACTTTGTAAGACAAAAACTTGGAATAAAAAAATATTGGTCTTTATCAAAATATGTGAAAGACTCTGTTAAATCTTCAGTTTCATTTATAAATGACTTTGAAAGTGTTTTATCAACTCACGCAAAAAATAAAGGATATGATGGTATCATATGTGGACATATCCATAAAGCTGAAATAAGAGACATTGATGGTATAGAGTACCTAAACTGTGGAGATTGGGTTGAGAATTGTACTGCTATTGTCGAGACTTTTGATGGTGAGTTTAAAATAATAGATTGGTTAGATAAGAATGATAAATAATTTAAGCTTAGCTCTTGGTGGAGGTGCAGCTAGAGGTGCTTTTCACTTAGGAGTTTTACACTTTTGTGAACAAAAAAATATAGATATTAAAGCTTATAGTGGCTCTTCAATTGGAAGTATTATAAGTGCTTCTCATGCAAGTGGAATCCCTGCAAAAGAACAACTAAAAATATTTGGAAGTAAAGATGTAAGGCAAGCTTTAAAATTTAACTATTTTAGAAATGGTTTACTTAGAATTGATTCATCAAATAAAATAGTAAAAGAGTTACTTCCTATTGAAAGACTAGAAGATATTCCAAAACCTGTTTATGTAAATGCCTATGACACAAAAGAGAAAAAACTTCACTATTTTAATAGTGGAGATACAGTAACTTTATGTATGGCTTCATCTGCACTAATTCCACTTTTTAGACCCGTAAAATACAAAGGTATGCATTTAATTGATGGAGGTTTATTTGATAATGTACCAATTAAACCTTTATTAGAAAAAGATTATCATATTTTTAGTGTAGATTTATTTCCAAAATCTAATAAAGAAAATATCAAAAGACTTAATCCAATTAAAACAATTCATAAAAAACTTTTCAAACAATTACATGAAAATCATGCACACTCTATTGCTCATACACACGAGTATTTAGGAAGTCCTCATATTAGAGGATTTTCACTTTTCACTTTTAAAGAACTTGAAGAGTGTTTTACTCTTGGTTTTAAAGAGGCTCAAAATCATTTTTTAGATATAATATAAACTATTAATAAACAAAAATTATTTTAAAAAGATTATATTATGTCTGATACACCACAATTTACACATTTACATTTACATACAGAATATTCACTACTTGATGGTGCGAACAAAATTAAACCACTAGCTAAAAAAGTAAAAGAGCTTGGAATGACCTCTGTTGCCATGACTGACCATGGTAATATGTTCGGAGCTATTGACTTTTACAATGCCATGAGAAATGAAGGCATTAAACCAATTATTGGAATGGAAGCATATATTCATAACTCTGATGATATAGGTGATAAAACAAATAGACAAAGATTCCACTTATGTTTATATGCTAAAAATGATACAGGATATAAAAACCTAATGTATCTAAGTTCACAAGCTTATATGCATGGATTTTACTACTATCCAAGAATCAATAAAAAGCTTTTAAGAGAAAATAGCGAAGGGTTAGTATGTTCTGCTGCTTGTCTTCAAGGTGAAGTAAACTGGCACCTAAACTTACAAAACGAAAGAAACGTAAGAAATGGTGCAAAAGGTTATGAAAGAGCAAAAGAGATTGCCTTAGAATATAAAGAGATTTTTGGAGATGATTTCTACCTTGAAATCATGAGACATGGAATTGGTGACCAACATTATGTTGATGATCAAATTCTAAGAATTGCCCATGAAACAGGAATAAAAGTAGTTGCTACAAATGATACACACTACTTAAATCCAAAAGATGCTGATGCACACGAAGCCTTTATGTGTATTGCAATGAATAAACTTTATGATGATCCAAATAGACTTAGACACTCGGTTCATGAATTTTATTTAAAATCACCGGAGCAAATAGCAAAACTATATGCGGATATTCCAGAAGCAATTGAAGCTACACAAGAAATAGCTGATAAGTGTAATTTAGAGATTAAACTAGGAAACCCTACACCTCCAAACTTTAAATTTACAAGAAATAAATTAGAAGAGCAAAATGTAGAGATTCCATTTCCTGATGAAGAATACTCACTTGAAAATGATAAAAAACTATTTATTCATGAGTGTTGGAAAGGTTTAGAAAAAAGACTTGAAATAGTTCCCGAAGAAAAACATGAAGAATATAGAGATAGACTTCAAGTAGAAATTGATATTATCAACAATATGAAATTCCCAGGATATATGCTTATTGTATGGGACTTCGTAATTGTTGCAAAACAAATGGGTATTCCAGTAGGTCCTGGAAGGGGTTCTGCTGCTGGTTCACTTGTTGCTTATTGTTTATTTATTACCGATATTGACCCTATGCCTTATGGTTTACTTTTTGAGAGATTCCTAAATCCAGAGAGGGTATCAATGCCCGATATTGATATGGACTTCTGTCAAAGTAGAAGGGGTGAGATTATTGACTATGTTGTACAACAATATGGTCGTGCCAACGTTGCTCAGATTATTACCTTTGGTAAACTTCTTGCAAAAGGGGTTATTAGAGATGTTGCCAGAGTTCTTGATATGCCTTATGCAAAAGCAGATGCTATGGCAAAACTTATTCCAGATGAACTTGGTATTAACCTTACTGACTCATGGGAAAAAGAACCAAAAATCAAAGAGCTTTGTGATTCAGACCCCTTATCAAAAAGAGTTTGGGAATTTGCCCTAGCCTTAGAAGGTCTAAATAGAAATGCAGGTACTCACGCCGCAGGTGTTGTTATCTCAAATGAACCTTTATGGAAGAAAACTCCTTTATTTAAACCCTCAGGTCTTGATACTCTTGCCACTCAATACAATGGTAAGTATGTAGAAGATGTTGACTTAATTAAATTTGACTTCTTAGGTCTTAAGACCCTAACAGTTATTGAAGAAGCAAATAAACTAATTGAGAAAAGACATGGTAAAAGAGTTGATTTCTTAACAACAGATGTTAATGACAAAGGCGTTTATGAGCTAATTCAAACAGGTAATACAATTGGACTATTCCAGATAGAATCCGATGGTATGCAAGACTTATGTAAAAGACTAGCTCCTTCAAACTTCGAGGATATTATTGCCGTTCTTGCGCTTTATAGACCAGGACCAATGGAGTCAGGAATGCTTGATGACTTTATTGATAGAAAGCATGGTCGAGCAAAGATTGACTACTTCTATGATGAACTAGAACCAGCACTTAAACCTATACTTGAAACTACTTATGGAGTTATTGTATATCAAGAGCAAGTTATGCAAATTGTGCAAAGTATTGGTGGCTTCTCACTTGGTGGTGCCGACTTAGTTAGAAGGGCTATGGGTAAAAAGATTAAAGAAGAGATGGACAGACTTAAAACTGAGTTTGCCGATGGTGCAGAAGAAAAAGGTTATACAAGAGCCTATACAGAAGAGTTATTCGACCTTATTGTAAAGTTTGCTGGATATGGATTTAATAAATCTCACTCAGCAGCCTATGCACTTGTAACATTTTATACTTCTTATCTTAAATGTTATTACCCATCTGAATTTATGGCAGCCTTACTTACACTTGAAAAAGATAATACTGATAAAGTTGTTAAGTATGTTGATGAAGTAAAAAGATTAGGATTAGATTTATTTCCACCTGATATAAACAAATCTGACCTTGTATTCTCGGCTAAAAAAATTGACGGGAAAGAAGTAGTAATGTTTGGTATGGGTGCCATTAAAGGTGCTGGGGATATTGCCATCAACTCTATTTTAAGAGTAAGAAAAGAAGGTGGAGAGTTTAAAAGTTTATCTGATTTTATTTCAAGAATTGATGGAAGTAAAGTAAACAAAAGAGTAATTGAGTCTTTAATTAAAGCGGGTGCTTTAGATGGATTCCATTATACTAGAAAAGCTATGTTAGAACAAATCGAGCAAATTGGTGAAGCTGTTGGAAATGTAGCTAAAGCTAAGAAAATGGCAACTGGTTCACTTTTTGGAGATAGTGAAGAGTTAACTAGAATTGAAATAGAACTAGAAGAGTTAGAAGAGTTTAGTAATAAAGAGCTACTAGAGTTAGAAAAAGCCTCTTTAGGTTTCTATGTATCTGGTCACCCACTTGATGATTATAGAGATCAATTAGATCAAATCAAATATACTTTATCATCAGAAATTGATGATATTGCAGATGGTTCACAAGCATTATTTGTAGGAAAAATTGAGAGTATTACTGAAAAAATTTCCAAAAAAGGTAATAAGTTTGGTATTGCTTCTATCATGGACTTACATGGAAATATAGAACTTATGATGTTTGAAAATAGATTGAAAGAACTTGAAGATGATTTTGGAATTGACCTTAGAAATCCAAGTGATTCAGAACCAATAGCATTTAAAGTAAGAATCTCAAAAGATGAAAACTTTACAAGAATGAATATTCTTAAAATTGAAAGTTTACTAGATGCAAAAAAAGAGAAAGTAAAAACAAAACAAGTTGAAAAAATAGAACCACCTTTAACTGTAGCTATTCCTTTTGATGATAAAGATGATGTTATGTTTAAACTTTTTGATATTATTGCAAATAATCAAGGAAGAAGAGAGTTTAAACTTCTTGTAAAATCTAAACTAGCTGATATTGAGCTTGAAACAGGATTTAAAGTAACTTCTAATGTAGAGAATTTAATTAAACAAATTGAAGGAGCTTATGTAGTAGCATGAGAAAAAAACATATCTTATTAACAAATGATGATGGTTTTGATGCCATTGGATTAAAAGCTTTAATTGAAGCTTTAACTCCTATTGCAAAAATAACAATAGTTGCTCCTGCAAAAAATAAATCTGCATGTGGTCACTCTTTAACTTTAGATAGACCTCTAAAACTTGATAAAGTTGATGACGATTATTATAGAGTTGATGATGGAACGCCAACGGATTGTGTATTTATTTCATTAAACAATTTATTTGAAGATGATTTTAGACCAGATTTAGTAATAAGTGGTATTAATATTGGAGCTAATATGGGTGAAGATATTACTTATAGTGGAACAGCTGCTGCTGCAATGGAAGCTGTTCTTCAAGGGATACCTGCAATTGCTATTTCTCAAGTATGTAAAGATAGATGCAATGATATAAAAAATGGTTGGGATTTTGCACTTGCAAAAGAAACTATTGTAAAATTAGTAACAAAGATATTTGAAAATGAGTTTCCATTAGATGAAAGAAAGCTATTAAATGTTAATATCCCACCTATTAAACCTGAAGAATGCAAGGGAATTAAAATCACTAAAGCTGGATATAGAGAATATGGAAATGATACTCATAGGCATCTAAATCCTAGAGGTGAAGAGTACTTTTGGATTGGACTACATCCTCTTATTTGGCAAGAGAGTTCTGATAAATCTTGTGATTTTGAGGCAATAAAAGCAGATTATGTATCTGTAACTCCAATTATGCTTGATATGACATCTTACAAAGATATCAATTCGTTAGAAAATTGGATAAATAAGTAAAGGAAAAAAATGAATTACACAGAAGCTGTTTTAAATCATATTGATAAATTAGTAGGGACTTTAAGACCTGAAGATGAAATCAAAGATGTATTAAAAAGAAAATTTACTAAAAAAGAGTATAAAGTTTTTGTAGCTTTCGAAGAAGGGAAATCTTTAGAAGAAGTGATGCAAATCGTTAAAGAGGATGAAGAAAGAGTAGAAAAACTTTATAAATCAGCTTGCAAAAAAGTAAATCAAGAACTTTTCAAAAAAGAGCTTGTATCATTTGACTAATGAAAAATAGAGTTTTAAACTCTATTTTTCAAAGCCTACTAAAATCATTCCTATGAATTTTTCATTTTTATAAAATTCAACTCTAAATAAATCCCCATCTTTATCAACAGAAAATCTTTTTTGAATTTCACTTTTATTTACAGTAACACCTGTTTCACTATCAATATTTTTATTTACATAACCAATAATATTTACTCTTAAATCATCAATAGTTTCAATTAAGAAGTTATCTTTAGCATAAACTATATCGCCAAGCTTTACACTTCTTTTCTTTCCATCTATTAAGAAGTTTATACTTCTTTCGTCTTTTATAACCTTAATATAATCAGGATGTAATTTGGCAAGTTTTCTGTTACCATAGTGAATTACATACTCTTTACCTTGTTTTACAATAGTCATCAAAGGATTTGAAGGAGTAAACTCAATAACCCCATCATGGTTTATAGGGAAATATTTTAAAATACTTCTTACTTTACTAAGTGGTAATTTTATTTGCTCGTCATAAAAAGAGATATAAATATCATGGTCAATCACATTTTTAATAGAAGCAGTTGTTATATCAAATTTTCTTTCAAACTCTATTCCCATGATATCCATATATGCTTCAATTGCTAAAAGATGATAATAAACTCTTTCATGTAAAGGTAACTCTTTACTTGCTTCATTTGCAAAAGCTGCTTTCTTATTATTTATAGCAAAGTAAGTAAGAGTTTTTTCCATCTCTTTGTCACCTTGTCTAGTATTAGTATTTTTAACACCATAAATATCTTTTTCTCTTAAAAGTCTCTGGTTTATACTAGATACAACCTTTGTAGAAATTTCTTCAAGATTTCCATATTTTGGGATATCTAAAACAGCTTGGTCTATGATTGAACATTGTCCCCATCTTTTAGGTGAATAAAGGTTATTTATATGTTCTTTTCTATAATAACCACTACCATCATGTAAATTTAGGATTAATTTTACTTCAGAAGCTTTTATATACTTTTTTATTCTTTGTATTGTTTCATAATCTGGATCATCATTTGAAAGTTGCGCAAACTTTCTATTCATATCCCCATAAGGGCCTCTTGACCTTTTGATAATTGAATAAAAATTAAGATTTGGGATAACCCAAACAGAACCTTTTTTTATATCATAATGTGTAGCAACTAAAGAAGCAGCCATAAAAGCTCCTGGCTCATCTCCTTGAATACCTCCTATTAAAAGAAGTGTATTATCATCTTGCTCACCTTTCTTTATAAAATCAAAATCAAAAGTCTGAACTTGGGCATATAGGTTTTGCATTAATAAAAAAATTATTGTAATTTTAAACAGTCGTAATATGCCAAGGTTCATACCTTACCCCATCCTTATTATTAATTGTATATCTAACATCAACATATTTTAATGTTTTTATTTTTTTAAATTCATCAGTAAGTGCAAATCTTGATGTAAAGTTTGCGTGTCCAAACCCTTTCTTTCCAACATCAAAATCTCCTATAAAGTGATAAGTATAAGCAGGTGGAGCTAATGAAATAGCAGCAATTGTAATATTTCCATTAACTGAAGCTATTTTATCAAAGAAAAGTTTTGTCTGTTTCATAACACTTCTAATACCAGAAGTTAAAGTAAGTGTATCTCCAATATCCTTTACCATCTCTTCATAAGTTTCTAAAGGCTTACCTTTAAATAGATAGTGACCTGTTCTTGGAACTTTTACAATCTCTTTTTTATTAATTTCATCTGTAATACTATTTGTAATTCTCTTCCCATAAAATCCATGAGAAGAAGGATTGTAATAAAACATAAATTCTAAAAACTCTAATTGAGACTTAGTAAACTCTCCAATTGAAGAGTTTGATTTTGCAATCTTTAAAGCCTCATCTAAACCTAAGATATTAAAATTTCCATATCCCACATGTCTTTGAATTAAATTTAGTTTTCTTCTAATTTCTTGAAAGTCATTCTCTTGATTTTCTTCTAAATAAAAGTAAGGAGTTCTTATCTCAGGTGGCTCAATTGCTAATAAATCTTTACTTATAAAAGCAGAAGTTATAATTCCAGCTTTTGATATATTTAGGAACTCTCTTCTATTCATAATTTATAAAACCATTTTTATATCGTCATGATTTCCAAGGTTTTCATATAAACCTGTTCTATCATCATCGCTATGAACAAGCAGTTCTAAAGTGTAACTTTTAAATTTACCTTTTTTACTAACTTTAGACTCTTTTACTGAATGTTCTCTTTTAGATATTACTTCTGTAACTACTTTTTTAATATTAATAGTTTCTAAAACAACTATTTTGTATTTCCAGTTACATGGATAATCTAATTTTAATTTTTCTTTATTTAAATCTATCATTTAAAATACCTCTATTAATTTTTCTCTTCTCTTGAAAAGTCACCACTTTTTCCACCAGACTTTTCTTCAAGTTGTACTTTTGAAATAACCATTGATTTATCAATTGCTTTAACCATATCATATATAGTTAAAAGTCCAACACTAACCCCAGTTAATGCTTCCATTTCTACACCTGTCTGTCCGTTTAACTTTGCAGTAACAGTTAATTTAAAACCAGGTAAAGAAGGAAGTTCTTGAACATCACAATTTATTCCACTTAAAAGTAAAGGATGACACATAGGAATTAGTTCACTTGTCTTTTTTACTCCCATAATTGCAGCAATAACAGCAGTTTGTATTACAGGACCTTTTTTAGTATTGTTTTCAATAATTGCATCAAAAGCTTCTTGACTCATAGAAATTTCTCCAGAAGCTACCGCAACTCTTTTAGTTTCATTTTTATCAGAAACATCGACCATTTTTGGTCTATTATTATCATCTAAGTGTGTTAAATTCAAAATAGTACCTTTTTTATTAGTATATTTATTATATTAAAACTTTAGTTAAATTGAAATTAAGTATAATTTAAATATAATGCAAGCTTAATTTTAAAAAGAAAGTAGGTGAACTTTACATGCCAGGCATTAAAGTAAAAGAGAACGAATCTTTTGATGAAGCGTACAGAAGGTTTAAGAAGCAATGTGATAGAAATCTTATTGTTACTGAAACTAGAGCTAGAAGATTTTTTGAGCCAATGACAGAGATCAGAAAAAAGCAAAAAATCAATGCTAGAAAGAAAATGCTTAAAAGATTATATATGCTTAGAAGATATGAATCTAGATTATAAGATTTTGTTCTTTCCACGAAAAAGGTCAGTTGTTTTACAACTGGCCTTTTTTTATAGGTAATTTTATCTCAAAACACGCACCTATAAAATTCTCATTTTCATATGTAAACTCACAATTATGCACTAGTAATTCACCATTAAAATGTTTAGTAATAATCTCTTCACTCATAAACAATCCAATTCCAGTACCTTGAGATTTATGTTTAGTAGTAAAATATGGTTCAAAAACTCTGTCTAAAACATTTTCTGGTATTCCACCTGCACTATCTTTTATAGATATATTAATAAAGTTTTCATCCTTATCAATATTTATTAAAATAAGCTTTCTCTCTTGTTTATCAATAGCATCAATAGCATTATTTAATATATTTATAATAACCTGTATCAACTCATTTTTTAAAGCTTTATACTCATGATGAATTGAATCAAAATTTAATTCAATACTTTTATTCTTTAATTTTAATGCAATAATATCAATACTATCTTCTACAGCAGTTTTTATATCAAATACTTTTTCTTCTTTCTCTTTTTTATAAAAATTTCTAAAATCATCAATTGTCTTTGAAAGATATGTTGTAGATTTCATAATTACTTTAACTGTATCATCAATACTATTGTCATCCAATATATTGTAATCTTTTTTCAATTTTAATCCACTAGCAGCAGTTGAAATAACAGATAATGGCTGTCTCCATTGATGAGCAATATTTTGAAGCATTTCACCTAAAGATGCCATTTTAGATTGTTGAAAAAGTAATTTATCTTTTTCATGATTTAATTTTATTTCTTCTTCAATCTTTTTAGTAATTAAATCAAATTTCATTCTTAGATATTTAACATTATATAGAATAATAAGAATTAAAATAGAAGTTACAATAAAACTTATTGATATGATTTTTAAAGCTAACTCTTTATTTTCATTCTCTAACTCTTTTTGATTAAGTGAAATTATCTCATAAAGGTCATTTTTGTAAAATCCTTTACCAATAACCCAATTCCATTTATTAAGTCCTTTTATAAATGAAGTTTTATAAATATTGTTTTTATATAAGCCAAAAAAATCAGAAGAATAAGTAATATATCCTTCACCTTTTTTACCAATTTCAATAATAGATCTTAGATTATATTTATCTTTATCCCCAAGATCATTTATATTCTTGCTTTTTAACTTATCATTAGGATGAAGTAACACATTACCATCATGATCTAAAATAAAAATATAAGCACCTTTTTCATAATCTAAACTAGATAAATATGATAAAACTTTTTGTTTAATTACATCTTCATAATCTTCAATATAATCACCTGTTCCAACATACATATCAAGTTCTTTTATATATTTATTATATGAAATTTTTTTATACTGCTTTGTAATATCTTGAGGTTTATACCACCACCAAGTCATAAACTCTTCTTTTCCATTTTGTAATGACTCAATTATTGATCTAGTAATATATTTACCTCTTTTGTCTTTAATTCCAAGAAAAGATTTACCTTCTAAAGATTTCTGAATAGGAAGTAATACACACTCTCCTTGCATACTATAAATATAATAATAGCCTCTCCCTTGATTAAATCTTACATCTCTTAATGCAGCTTTTACCAATCTTATTTGTTCATCTTTTGATAAATGTTTGTTATTCTTTATAATTCCATTTATAACAGCATATGCATCATTAACTCTATTTTTTAAATCTACTTTTAATTTCAATTCAGTATCTTGATATTCATATTCTATATATTTAATAACACTATTCACTTCTTCATAGATTCTTTCTCTACTATCTTTAAGATAGTTTTTTTTCAAAATAAATGACTCTTTCTCAAATTTATTTTGATTTTCATAAACTAGATAAGTAGTAATAATAATTGAAAGTAAAATAATTAAAAATGGAGGAAAAACAGTTAATACGTTTAAAACTTTATAAATAGATCTTTTTAACAAATAAAACCCTAAAAAAATAGATAAAAGACAATTTTCTTTAATAATATTATAGTACAAGAAAGTAAAAAAGAGATGAAAAAAAAAGAATAATAAGGGAAAAAAATAGCTAAAAAAAAAGCTTAGTTAAAAACATGTGAAAAATGTTTTGAACTAAGCTTTAGATAAAAACTCAAGAGCTGGCAGCGGCCTACGTTTCCACAAGTGAAACCTGCAGTATTATCAGCGATGAAGTGCTTGACTTCCAGGTTCGGAATGGGGCTGGGTATTTCCACTTCTCTATAACCACCAGCAATATGAGTAAAGAAGATACTGTAAAAAGTATACTCTTTACTCACATTAGGTAATGAGTGTAAAGATAATGTTAAAGTCTTATTGATTCTTAAAAAAATTAATATTTTTTCAAAGAAACTTTGTTAACACATTTATTAAATTTTAATAAACTTAATAAGATAGTAAACCAAGAAATTGATTAAAAAAAAGCCAAACGATCTATTAGTACTAGTCAGCTAAACGTCTTACAACGCTTACACACCTAGCCTATCAACCAGTTAGTCTTACTGGGATCTTCAGGGAAAGTTCATCTTGAAGTTGGCTTCGAGCTTAGATGCTTTCAGCTCTTATCACATCCGTACATAGCTACCCAACGATGCCCTTGGCAGAACAATTGGTACACTAGTGGTACGTTCATCCCGGTCCTCTCGTACTAGGGACAAATCTCCTCAACTTTCCTACGCCCACGGAAGATAGGGACCGAACTGTCTCACGACGTTCTGAACCCAGCTCGCGTACCGCTTTAAATGGCGAACAGCCATACCCTTGGGACCTGCTCCAGCCCCAGGATGCGATGAGCCGACATCGAGGTGCCAAACCTCCCCGTCGATGTGAGCTCTTGGGGGAGATCAGCCTGTTATCCCCGGCGTACCTTTTATCCTTTGAGCGATGGCCCTTCCACACAGAACCACCGGATCACTATGACCGACTTTCGTCTCTGTTCGACTTGTATGTCTCACAGTCAAGCTAGTTTATGCCATTATACTCAACTGGCGATTTCCATCCGCCATGAACTAACCTTTGTAAGCCTCCGTTACTTTTTAGGAGGCGACCGCCCCAGTCAAACTACCCACCAGACATTGTCCTGAATGAGGATAACTCATCCCAGTTAGTAACTCAAATATTCAAGGGTGGTATCTCAAGGATGGCTCACTATGTACTGGCGTCCATAGATCAAAGCCTCCCACCTATCCTGCACAAGAATATCCAAGCTACAGTGTCAAGCTGTAGTAAAGGTGCACGGGGTCTTTCCGTCTTTCCGCGGGTAGGAGGAATTTTCACCTCCACTACAATTTCACTGGATCCCTGGTTGAGACAGCTCCCATCTCGTTACGCCATTCATGCAGGTCGGTATTTAACCGACAAGGAATTTCGCTACCTTAGGACCGTTATAGTTACGGCCGCCGTTTACTCGGGCTTCGATCAAATGCTTCGCATACGCTAACATCATCAATTAACCTTCGAGCACCGGGCAGGCGTCACACCTTATACATCCACTTACGTGTTAGCAAAGTGCTGTGTTTTTGGTAAACAGTCGGGAGGGACTCTTTGTTGCAACCTCTTTAGCTTTCTGGAGCAAGTCCATATACCAAAGTAGGCACACCTTATACCGAAGATACGGTGCTAGTTTGCAGAGTTCCTTAACCAGGGTTCTTCCACGCGCCTTAGAATACTCATCCCACCCACCTGTGTCGGTTTACGGTACGGGCAACATATAATAAACTTAGTGGCTTTTCTTGGCACGACAGTATCATCGATTCCGAATCGTCCCCGAAGGGCGTCAACGGCCTGTAAGATCTCGGTCGAATGTATCCCGGATTTGCCTAAGATACAACCTACATCCTTCGACCCACTATTCCATCAGTGAGCTCGATTAACTCTATGCGTCCCCACATCGCGCTTATATGTTGGTATTGAAATATTAATCAATTTGCCATCGTCTACCCCTCTCGGACTCGACTTAGGTCCCGACTAACCCTACGATGACGAGCATCGCGTAGGAAACCTTGGGTTTTCGGCGTTGAGGATTCTCACCTCAATTCTCGCTACTCATGCCTGCATGCTCACTTCTATCCGCTCCAGCGCTCCTCGCCGGTACACCTTCAACGCTGAATAGAACGCTCTCCTACCACTCAAGTAAACTTGAGTCTAAAGCTTCGGTGCATATCTTAGCCCCGTTATATTTTCCGCGCAGAATCACTAGACCAGTGAGCTGTTACGCTTTCTTTAAAGGGTGGCTGCTTCTAAGCCAACCTCCTGGTTGTCACAGTAACTCCACATCGTTTTCCACTTAGATATGACTTTGGGACCTTAGCTGTTAGTCTGGGTTGTTCCCCTCTCGACATAGGATTTTATCACCCTACGCCTGACTCCTGTGATTACACATATAGTATTCATAGTTTGATAGGGTTTGGTACCGCGGTAAGCAGCCCTAGCCCATTCAGTGCTCTACCCCTATATGCTACTACACAAGGCTATACCTAAATATATTTCGGAGAGAACCAGCTATCACGAAGTTTGATTGGCCTTTCACCCCTATCCACAAGTCATCCGAGGACTTTTCAACGCCCACCGGTTCGGTCCTCCACTGGCTCTTACACCAGCTTCAACCTGCTCATGGATAGATCACTTCGTTTCGGGTCTGCAGCATCTGACTTAATCGCCCTATTAAGACTCGCTTTCGCTACGGCTTCGTACTTGACTTAACCTTGCCAGATACCACAACTCGCAGGCTCATTATGCAAAAGGCAGTCCGTCACCCTGATAAATCATAGGGCTCCGAATGATTGTAAGCTAATGGTTTCAGGTTCTATTTCACTCCCCTCACTGGGGTACTTTTCACCTTTCCCTCACGGTACTTGTTCACTATCGATCTGTAAGTAGTATTTAGGGTTGGAGGGTGGTCCCCCCGGATTCAGTCAAAATATCACGTGTTCCGACCTACTCAGGATACCATTAGAGCTATTGAAAATTTCGAATACAGGAGTATCACCTTCTATGCTGTAGCTTTCCAACTACTTCTTCTATCTTCTTTAGTCTCATATTATGGTCCTACAACCCCCTATGCAAGCATAGGGTTTGCCCTAATCCGCGTTCGCTCGCCGCTACTAACGGAATCTCATTTGATTTCTCTTCCTGTGGTTACTGAGATGTTTCACTTCACCACGTTCGCCCACTTTCGTGTAACATATGTCTCCATATGCTGGGTTGTCCCATTCGGAAATCTCTGGATCAATGCCTCTTGACGGCTCCCCAAAGCTTATCGCAGTCTAGTACGTCCTTCATCGCCTCTTACAGTCTAGGCATCCACCATTAGCCCTTAATAGCTTAATTTTTTATAATTAACTCTTTCGAGTTAACTACCTTGAATAATTATTCCTTGGCTACTATCTTATTAAATCTATCGCTAAATCTAATAAAAAAGTTGTGTTTAAATTGTTTCTTTTTAGTTTCATATAAATAAATTTATATTCGCTAGAAAAATTTTAAGACTTTAACATTATGTTTTTAAATAACT